>DATCYI010000176.1:0-1609 GCA_036570385.1 Acidimicrobiales bacterium
CGAGCGGAGCCGCTCGTCGTCGACCTCCTTCAAGTCGGCCAGCTCGGCGGGGCCGACGATGGAGTCGAGCTCGCCCTGCAGCCCGTCTGGGAGCTCGCCGGGCGCCATGATCTGCGGGAGGCGGCCCACGCCGGGCGCATGGGTGCGGTCGGCGAGGACCTCGGGGAGGTGGGCGATGAGGTCGCTCGCGTCCTCGGGCACGGCACCGGAGGCACGGCGGCGGAGCTCGAGGCCGACGATGTCGAGCCGGCCCTGCACGAGGCGGCGCAGCAGCGACATGCCCGACTCCACCTCTTGGCACTCGGCGCGCATCGCGCGGACGTCGCCGATGGAACGCTCGGCGAGATCGCCGAGGTAGCTCGAGTCGAGCAGGGTACCGAGGTCCGCGGCCATGGTCCGAGCGTACCGCCGGCGGGCTCGTCGGGCGGGGCTGTGGAACCTAGGCGGCGTCCTCGGTAGGTTCGAGCCATGGCCTTCACACTTCCCAACCTCCCGTACGACGCGTCGGCCCTGGCTCCTCACCTCAGCCAGGAGACCCTCGAGTTCCATCACGGCAAGCACCACAACGCATACGTCACCAAGCTCAACGAGCTCACCGGTGGCGAGAAGACCGACGCCGACCTCGAAGCCGTCATCCTCGAAGCCGACGTCCCCTCAGGCCTGTTCAACCAGGCCGCCCAGCACTGGAACCACAGCTTCTACTGGAAGTGCATGGCGCCCAACGGCGGCGGCGCTCCGAGCGGCGAGCTGGCCGACGCCATCAACAGCGCCTTCGGCTCGCTCGAGGAGTTCAACAAGAAGATCTCCCAGGAGGGCGCCACCCACTTCGCGTCCGGCTGGGCCTGGCTCGTGCACGACGGCTCGAAGCTCGACGTCATCAGCACCCACGACGCCGACCTGCCGCTCAAGCACGGCCAGAAGGCGCTCCTCACGATCGACGTGTGGGAGCACGCCTACTACATCGACTACCGCAACAAGCGCCCCGACTACATCGGCGCCTTCCTCGAGAACCTCGTGAACTGGGACTTCGTCGCCCAGAACCTGAGCGAGGTCTGACACCAGCGAGGCCAGTAGGTGACGGGTGTCGGCCTCACATCACGAGGCCGACACCCCACACCCAAAGCGGACCGACGATCAGCAGCGAGTCGAGACGGCGCAGCGCCGTCGCCGGGGCGTTCGCCACCGGCAGCAAGGCCGACGCGAGGATCTGCCCGAGCGGAGCCCCCACGGCCACGATGCCCCCGAAGAGCCACGCCTCACCGAAGCCGAGGGTGGAGATCGGCAGCGTCGACACGACGAAGGTGATCACGACGATCGCCGACGCTCCCGCCGCAGGACCCTCGTAGGGGTTGCGGGCGCCCGACCCGACGAGGAAGTCGCCGGTCTCGTAGGCCGACACGAGCAGCAGCAGAGCGATCGCGGAGCCCTGGTCGAGGCGGGCGAGCAGCACGATCGACATGGCCACGAGACCGAGCGGCACGCCGCACTGAAGGGTCCAGCCTGCATCGGTGAGCGCCGGGTTCGGTGAGCGCCGATCGCCGGTGGCGACGACGTACGCCGCGGCGACGCCGACCAGCAGGGCCACGCCTGCGCCCCCGGCACCGAGGCA
>DATCYI010000177.1:0-6757 GCA_036570385.1 Acidimicrobiales bacterium
GCCTGGCCGACGAACTGCGGGCCATGGCCGGGTGAGGGCAGCGGCGCCGCCTGTGGGCGCTGAGCCTCCGGTGCCGGGCCCGGTGCCGCCACAGGGGCGCGCAGCGGCCATCATCTGACGGTGCTCCGCTCCGACCGACTCCGCACCGCCGCGCTCTGCGTGGCGTCCGGTCTCGCGCTGTGCCTGTCGATGCCCCCGTTCGGCTGGTGGCCGCTGGCCTTCGTCGGCCTGGTCGGGGTGGATCGCCTCATCGCCGACCAGCCCGCGGGCGCCCGCTTCGCACGGGGTTGGCTCGTGGCGATGGCCTACTTCGTGCCCGGCCTCAGCTGGATGACGGCGCTCACGGCACCGGGCACGGTCGTCGCTTGCGTCGCCTACTCGGCCATGCTCGGCGCGGGGGTCGCGGCGGCTCCGCCAGGTCGAGGTCGGTGGCTGGCGATCGCCGGCACGTGGACCGTGGCCGAGCTGGTCCGCTGGTCGTGGCCCTTCGGCGGCGTCCCGCTCGCCAACCTGGCCATCGGACAGGTGGCCGGGCCCCTGGCGCCCGTGCTGCGGGTGGGCGGCGCGGTGCTGCTGCTCGCGGTGACGCTGCTGGTCGGGCAGGCCTGCGCTGCCGCGGTTCGCCGTTCCTGGCGTCCTGCCGCGGGCCTTGCTGGTCTGGCGCTGGTGATCGTGGCCGGCTCGATGGTCGCTCCCGCCGGCCATGCGGTCGGCACCGCAGAGGTCGCGTTCGTGCAGGGTGGCGGCAAGCAGGGCACCCGCAAGTCGGAGACCGGGGTGGTCGACGTGTTCGAGCGCCACATGGCCGCCACCGAGGGCGTCGAGCCACCCGTGGACCTGGTCGTGTGGCCCGAGGACGTGATCGACACGGACGAGGCGTTCGTCGACGACCCGTGGGCC
This sequence comes from Acidimicrobiales bacterium, assembly GCA_036570385.1. Classification (GTDB taxonomy): domain Bacteria; phylum Actinomycetota; class Acidimicrobiia; order Acidimicrobiales; family VFJN01; genus VFJN01. Next base: position 901 of record DATCYI010000177.1, read on the forward strand.
GACGTCGTCGGAGCCCTGGCCGAGGACCTGGGTGCCCCGATGATCGTGGGCACCGTGGAAGGCGATGGCCCGGACGCCTTCCGCAACGCTGCGGTGCTCGTCGGCTCGGACGGCGAGGTGCTCCAGCGCTACGAGAAGGTCCACCGCGTGCCCTTCGGCGAGTACGTGCCCCTGCGCTGGCTGCTCGAGCCGATTGCCGGCGATGCCCTGCCGGACCGGGACGCGGCGATCGGCGACCTGCCCGGGTACCTCGACGTCCCCGGCGCCGTAGGTCGCGTGGCCGTCCCGATCAGCTGGGAGATCTTCTTCGCCGATCGCACCCGGGAGGGCGTCGAGGATGGCGCCGGCCTCGTGGTCAACCCCACCAACGGCTCGTCGTTCACGGGCACGATCGTGCAGACCCAGCAGGTGGCGTCGTCGCGCATGCGCGCCATCGAGACCGGGCGCTGGGTGGCCCAGGTCGCACCCACGGGGTTCACGGCGGTGATCGACGACGCCGGCAACGTGATCGAGCGCTCGGCGATCAGCGAGCGCCGGGTGATCCAGCGCACCGTCGAGCTGCGCGACGGCCTGACGATCTACGTGCGCTGGGGCAACGCCGCGGGGCTGCTCCTCGCGTCGATGTGCATAGCGGCCGGCTGGGCCATCGAGCTCCGGACGCGACGGAGCGCCGGCGAGGAGCCGGCGCTCGGGTCGGTGAGCTCGGACGGGTAGCTGGGACGACGTCGACTAGGCGACGCTGGCCTCGATCGCTTCGGGGCGGGTCGCACCCGTGCCGATGGCCACCTTGCGGGGCTTGGCCTGCTCGGCGATCGGCACCCTCACGGTGAGCACACCGTGGTCGTAGCCGGCCTCGATCCTGTCGGTGTCGAGACCCTCGCCTAGGAACAGCTGGCGGCTGAAGCTGCCTTGCGGCCGCTCGCTCACGAGCACCTGCTGGTTGTCGCCTCGCTCCCAGCGCCGCTCCGCGGAGACCGTCAGCACGTTCTTCTCGACGGTGAGGTCGACGGAGTCGGGATCGACGCCCGGCAGGTCGACGTGGATGACGAAGCGGTCGCCATCACGGTAGGCGTCGAGCGGCATGGCAGGAGCCCGGAAGCCCTGGCTCGGCGGGACGAGGCGGTCGAGCTCACGGAACGGATCGAACCTCATAAGCATCTTGAGCGCACCTCCTGGTGGTCTTCTTCAGGAACACCTTCAGGATACGCACCAGCAGGTTACTTGACAACCCCATGCTCAACTTTCCTCATGGTGCAGGCAGCGCGAGGTCGAGGGTGCGGTTCACCTGGACCGCTTCGAGGAAGGCCCGGTCGTGGGTGACCAGGAGCAGCGTCCCGTCGAAGCCCTCCAGGGCCGACTCGAGCTGCTCGATGGCCTCGAGGTCCAGGTGGTTGGTGGGCTCGTCGAGCACCAGGCAGTTGACGCCCTGGGCCATCAGCTCGGCGAGCAGAGCGCGCGTCCGCTCCCCCGGCGAGAGGTGGGCGCCGGCCCGGTCGATGTGCTCGGCGCCCAGACCGAACTTGGCCAGCAGCGAGCGGGCTTCGGAGCGGTCGAGCCCGGTGGTGTCCATGAACGAGCGCAGCAGGGGTGCGTCGCTCCCGTAGCGCAGCCGGCGCTGGTCGAGCAGGCCCACCTGCACGCCGGGGCCCAGCCAGCGCGTGCCCTCGGCCAGGGGGACCTCGCCGAGGAGCGCTCGCAGCAGCGTCGTCTTGCCCGATCCGTTGGGACCGAGGATCGCCAGGCGGTCCTGCCAGTCGACCTGGAGATCGATGGGTCCGAGGCGGAAGGAGCCCAGCTCTACGACGGCGCCGTCGAGGCGGCCGACCACGTCGCCGGCCCGGCTGGTCGCCTTCAGCTCGAGCTGCAGCTGCCACGGCTCCCACGGCTTGTCGACCACGTCGAGGCGCTCTATCGCCTTCTCCGTGGCCTTCACCTTGGCCGCCATCTTCTCGGAGCGCTGCGACTTGAGGTGCGGGATGAACTTGTCGTTGTCGGTCTTCTTCTTCTTGGCGTTCTTCACGCCGGTGACGGCCCACTCCCGCTGCGTCTGCTGCCGGGACTGCAGGCGGTCGCGCTCGGCGGTGTACTTCTCGTAGCCCTCGTGCTGCTGGCGGCGAGCCAGCTCGCGCGACTCCACGAAGTCGCTCCAACCGCCGGCGTGCTCCACCGCGTCGTGGGCCGGCATGCGCAGCTCGAGGATGCGGTTGACGGCCCGGTCGAGGAAGGCCCGGTCGTGCGACACGGTGACGACGGCGCTCGACGTCGAGGCGACGAAGGACTCGAGGAGGTCGAGCCCCGCGAAGTCGAGGTCGTTGGTCGGCTCGTCGAGCAGGAGCACGTCCTGGCGCGACAGCAGGATGGCGGCCAGCGCGGCGCGGGCCGCCTGACCCCCGCTCAGGTGGCCGACCTCGACGTCGTGCCGGTCGGCCGGCAGACCGACCTGCGCGAGGACGGCGCCGGTGCGTGCGTCGAGGTCGTCGCCGCCGATGGCCAGGAAGTGCTCGAGCGCCGCGCTGTACCTCTCGATCGAGTCCGCGTCGCCGCCCATCGCCGCGGTGGCGGCGTCGAGCGCATCGGACGCCGCCGCGACGCCGGTGCGTCGGGCCAGGTACTGCCGGAGGGTCTCCCCGGCTTGGGCGTCGGGCTCCTGCGGCAGCCACCCGACGGTCGTGGTGGCCGGAGAGCGCTCCACCGCACCTCCGTCAGGCACCTCCGCGCCGGCGAGGATGCGCAGCAGCGTCGACTTCCCGATGCCGTTCGGGCCGACCACCCCGATGCGAGCGCCCGTCGTGACCGACAGCGACACCCCGCCGAGCACCACCTGCGAGCCGTGATGGCGGACGAGGTCCTTGGCGATCAGCACGACCAACGACGCTACCGGCCCAAACCCCAGGATCTGTGGGCGTGAGAGCACGCATTGCGTGCTCTCACGCCCACAGATCTCGGGTTACCTCGGTGCTGGGGCGATGCGGAGAGCCATGGCCGGCGCGTCGGCGGGGCGGCCGGGGAGGGTGACGGTCGCACCGGAGGCGGTCGGCGTCCACGCGAGAGGTTGGTCGTGGCCGAGGACGTTGACCGTGGCGCCGTCGGGGGGCGTTACGTCGAGCTCCACGACGTCGCTGGTCGGCGTGCCCTGGATGATCGCGAACAGGGAGTCGTCCTTGGTGGTGAAGCGGACGTCGTGGCCCTCGCCGGTCTTGCCCTCGTGGCGGGTCCATGGCCTGGTGCCGAAGATCGCGTCGCCGTTGGTGCGGAGCCACCAGCCGAGGGCGAGGAGCCGCTGGGCCTGGGCGAAGGGCACCACGCCGTCACCGGTCGGACCGACGTTGAGCAGCAGGTTGCCGCCGTGGGCGACGATGTCGACGAACATGCGCACGAGCTCGTCGGGAGCGAGGTAGGTGTCCTCGGACTCCTCGCGGTTGAAGCCGAACGACGTGCCGATCCCGCGGGTGCTCTCCCACTTGCGGTTGGGATCGCCCTTGGTCGAGTACTCGGGGGTGACGAAGTCGCAGTGCTTCGCCCCGGCCGTCTGGGCGATCCAGTCGAACCGGTTGTTCACGACGCCCTCGGGGACCGCCGCGTAGTACTCGGCGAAGAGCCCGTCGAGGTCGGCGGCGGCCGGATAGCCGATGTCGTTCCAGAGGAGGTCGGGCTGGTAACGGGCGATCAGCTCGCGCCAGTGGGTGTCGGCGTAGGCGAGGTACTCGGGCGTCTGCGGGATCGCCGCGAACATCGCCGAGAAGTCGGTCATCGGCAGCCCGCCGAAGGTCCAGTCGAGCCCACCCGAGTAGTAGGTGCCGAAGCGCATGCCGCGCTCGCGCACAGCACCGGCGAGGTCGCCGACGAGATCGCGCTCCGATGCCCACCGCTCCTTGTGCGGGTTCGGCGTGTCGCTGGGCCAAAGCAGCACGCCGTCGTGGTGCTTGGTGACCAGCACGACGTAGCGGGCGCCCGCCTGCGCGAAGAGGTCGGCCCATGGCTCCGGCTGCCACCCGGCATGGGCGGAGAGGAACTGGGCGACGAAGTCGTCGTACGGCCGGTTGCCGTGCACCTCGGCGTGGTGCTGCGCTGCCGGGCTGCCCTCGATGCTGATGGAGTTCTGGTACCACTCCGTGTAGGGAGAGCAGCGCATCGCCTCCTCCCAGCCGCCCCCGCCGGCGGCCAGGTCGAACGGCGAGTCGGTGATCGGCGCGTACGCCGGCACCGCGGCGGCGGTCCAGTGCACGAAGATCCCCAGCTTCGCGTCGTCGTACCACTGCGGCACCGCGCGCGCCTGCAGGTCCTCGGTCATCGTTTCCCCCCGTGTTCCGCCCGACTTCTTGGCCCGGACCCTAGTGGTGTGTCGCTGAGATGATCGCCGGATCTCGCCGGCCCTCGACGCCCCTGGACGGCGTCCTCCTCCTCGCCGCAGCTACGGCTGCGCCTTCGTCGTGCGTCCTTGCCAGCGACGCCGATGACTCGCCGATCCACCGACGCCATCCCAGCGACGCACCACTAGTTCCGCGCGGTCAGGGGGTGACGCGCCAGGTCTCGCTCTCGCAGTCGAAGTTGTGCTCGCCGCGGCGAGCGGCGCGCTCGGCCTGCTCGGGACCGTCGGTGGGATCGGGCCACGGGCCCAGCTCGCGGTCGTCGAGGCGGCACTGCACCATGTTGAGCAGTGGACCCGCGGTCAGACCCACGTCGAGGCGGCCGGTCGTGGCCTCGTGGGCGACGTCTGGCGCGCCGATCGTCGTGCCCACCACGCCTCCGAGCAGCTGGGCGCCGACCAGCGCGATGAGCAGGCCCCGCGAGACCCGAGGTGAGGCGCCGGCCATCAGCGCCACCGCAGCGACGACGGGCAGGAGGTGGACGGGCTTGAGCGGCAGGCGGAAGAAGAGCAGCTCGCTGACCACCATCGTCATGAGCGCGAACCGCACCACCACCGAGACGTTCCAGCGGGCCACTGCCCCGAGGATCCTCGGGATCCCGATGATCATCACGATCCCCGCTGGGATCCCGATCACCGCCGCGTTCTTGACCGCCCAGCGACCCGCGTTGATCCCGAAGCCCTCGAAGCCGAGCCCGGAGTCGAGGAACTGCAGCGTGCGGTCGGCCTGGAGCCAAGGCGGCACGAAGCAGAGCAGGCCCACGACGCCGGCCACCGCTGCGGTGCGCAGGGTGGCCGACCACGGCACGCGCTGATCCGACTTGCCGGTGCGCTCGGCGAGCAGCCAGGCGGCTACGACCAGCGCGCTCGAGCTGCGGCAGCCGAGGGCGAGCCCGAACATCACGCCGGCCAGGAGCCGGCGATCGCGCGATGCGGCGAGGGCACCGCCGAGCACGAGCCCGAGCGCCCACACGAAGTCGCCGAGCGAGGTGGCGGCCATCCAGAACCACGGGTTGGCGGCCATGGCCAGGCTGGCCCAACCGGGCCAGGGCGAGCCGTCCGAGCGGACCAGCCGGTACACCGACCAGATGGCGAGCAGCGCGAAGCCGACCGACGCCATGTTGACGAGCACCGATCCGCCGATGCGATCCAGGACCGCGGTCGGGATCTCGTGCACGACCGCTCCGGGCTTGCGGGACAGCTCGTAACGACCGTCCTCGAGCCAGGAACGTCCCGACCGGAGCACGTTGGGGACGTCGATGTCGGTGCCGTATCCGAGCAGCGTGAAGGGCAGGTAGGCAGCCAGGCAGCCCACGAGCACGAGCCACAGGCGCTCGCCCCGGTCCGGCGCGTCGACGCCCACGGCCGACCCGTGCCGATCCGTGCCTGTGGACGGATCGCGCTCGTCGTCGGAGGCGGGCGCGCCGCTCATCGGGTCCGTCGCCGCATGGGTCACGCTTCGCCGCCGCGCCCGGCCGAAGCGGGATCTTG
>DATCYI010000178.1:0-6400 GCA_036570385.1 Acidimicrobiales bacterium
CGCTAGGCGCCGAAGGGCTACGCGGCGACGGGCTGGAGGCCGGCGCTGGACGGGGCGCTGGACGACCGGTGGTCGCGCTCCCCTGCGAGGCCGCTCCGACGGAGGTCGCCGTGCTGCGGGTGACAGGCGCCGGCTTCTCTACTGGCGCCGCCTTCTTCGCGGGCGCGGACCTCTTCACCGGTGCAGGCTGCTTCACCGCTGCGGCCTTCTTCACCGGTGCTGCCTTCTTCGGCGCCGCCTTCCTCACCGGTGCTGCCTTCTTCTTGACCGGTGCGGTCTTCTTCGACGGAGCCGGGCTCGCAGCGGAAGCCGATCTCTTCGTGACCGGCGCCGCCTTCCTCGGCGGTGCGGGCTTCGTGACCGGCGCCGCCTTCTTCGCCAGAGCGGACTTCTTGACGGCTGTCGGCTTCTTCACCGGTACCGGCTTCTTCGCCAGAGCGGACTTCTTGGCGGCTGTCGGCTTCTTCACCGGTGCCGCCTTCTTCACGGGGCGCTTCGCCGCGGCCGCCTTCTTGGCGGTCTGCCGCTTGGCGGGCTTGACGACATCCGTCGCAGCCGGAGCCGGCTCGGTCGGCGCCGGCTTGGCCGCTGCGGCAGCGCGGGCGTCGGCACGACGGCGCCGATCCCTCTCTCGGATCTTGCGGGCCGCCGCCCGCTCGGCCTCCTGCGCCCGCTTGGCTGCCGCCTTGTGCATGGCGCTGGCCGCCTTGGCGCGCTCCTTGGCCGAGCGCGACGTGGGCGGGGTCGTGGTGCTCTCGCGGAACCCCGTGCCCGACGTCGGCACCACGGGAGAGGGCGCCGGATCGGCCTCGACCCTGCGGGCAGGAGCGGAGCGCCTCCCGACGGGCGCCACGTAGCCGAGCTCCCCGCTCGCCCGGTCCGACGCCACGACCTCACCGGTGGCGTCGTCGAGCTCGAACGACAGCAAGCGGTCGCGCCCGCGGTGCCGGTAGCCGAAGCGCACGACCCATCGACCGTCGGCGCGCTGCGAGGCGCTCCAGGCCTCTTGCATCTCGCCAGGGCTCAGCACCAGTCCGCGGTCGGCGAGGTTGCGGGCCACCGCGGCGCCGATCACGAGCGCAGACTCACCGAGGCGGGCCCGGTGCAGCGGTGACGCGATCACCCGAGCGACGACCTGGGCCTGCTCCGCGTAGACAGGCGGCGCGAACCGCTCGACCCAGGAGGGCTTCACCCCTGCAGCGGTGGCGATCTGCTCGATCGAGCGGCCCTGCCGCAGCTGGGCCTGGATCTCCCGGACGGGCAGGCTGCTCTGCGCCCGCTCGGTGCGCTCCTCGGGAGCGTCGTCGTCACCGACTGAGTCGCCCTCTTCGTTGTGCTGCTGGTGGGCCTCGACGGCTTCGATCAGGGCATCGTCGATCACCAGCGAGTAGGTGCCGGAGCGCGCTCGGGGTCGGGTGCTGAGGATCAGCCCCTCTTTGTCTGTCGTGACGCCAACGAGATGGAGCTTCTGCACGCGTCGTTCCAGGAGGGACGGTCCCCGGTCTGGCACCTCCGGCGGCGACGGTAGCAGCCACCTGACGTGCGACTGAGACCCATCCGTCCGGTTCGCGCGGGCTGGATCAGCCGGTGCGACGGGTGTGGCGCAGCGCGGGCGCAAGCCCTCCCTGCTCCAGCAGGCGCAGAGCGCGGATCTCGGTGACGTCGATGATCACGGCGTCGCCGGGCTCGCGGTCGCACAGGTATGTGACGACGCAGTCGGTGCAGGCCTCCGTGCCCTGCATCACGCACTCCTCGCAATCGATCCTCAGCGTCGTGGACATGCTGCTCCTCTGGGGTGGATGACCCGATGGGAGCAACCTACGCAGGGGGTGTGACAGCCTCAGGACCCGCTCGGGTCCTCAGAGCCGCTCGAGGCAGGCGATCGAGCGCTCCCCCGCTGACCACGAGGTGGGCGACGGGACGGCCACCACGAGCGCCGACGCCTCCACCCGGCCCTGGCACACGCCCTGGCCGTAGAGCTCGAGCGCGCCATCACCAGGATGGAGGTCGACTGCCGTCCCTGGATGGCGTTCACGCTGGACGACGCGAGCGGAACCAGGTTCGCAGTCCACGACGTCGACCGGCGCGTCGACGTCGGTCACCACGGGCGAGACGCACTCACCGAGATCGACCTCGAGCACCGAGTCGGTGCCCGACCCGCTCCGCCACGCCACGAACACCGCGGCGGCTACCAGCACCGCCACCGCTGACGCGCCGACCAGCACCCATCGTCGACGGGACTTCGGCGCCAGCTCTATGCCGGCCTCGGCTGCGGTGCGGGGCGTGTGCTCGTCCAACGGCAGCCACGTGGCGCTCGCTGGCTCGGGCGGTGGTTCGGGCGGCGGCTCGGCCACCTCAGCCGACCTGGTCCGCGAGCTCCTCGACCGCTGTGCCCGTGCCGCACCAGCGGCACAGCACCTCTTCGACCTGCTCGTCGAGCACCTCTGCGTCCTCGACCGTCAGCTCGCCGCCCACCGTGTAGTGGTGGAACGAGCGCACTCGCCGGGTGGTGGTGACGTCGAACCGGGTGAGGTTCCCGCACGCCGAGCAGCGATACCGAGCCATGCCGTGAGCCTACCGGTGGATCTGCCGGGGCCGAGACGCGCGGGAGCCCGGCGCTCCCCCCGAAGCGCCGGGCTCCCGAACCGCCGACCATGAGCCGGAGGTCACACCTCAGATGCTAGGCGGTCTCGGCGGCTGTTGCCTCAAGGCTCATGGATTCGTACTCCTCGCCGGTGTCGACCCAGTCCTCGAACTGGATGACTCCCATCTCGCCGAACTTGTTCCGGAGCCAGCCACCGTTGCGGTCGAGCAGGCCCAGCTTCTTGCAGTTCGGCACGATCTTCGAGAACAGGAGCTGCTGGAACGGGTCCTCGTTCTTGTCGCCCTGGTTCTCGAGCTGCAGCTTGATCATGGTGCGCACGTCGACGCCCATCCGCTCCCAGACCTCCTGCTGGAGGAACCGGTCGCGCATGCGCACGGCGGCCTCGAACGCGAACTCCTGGCGCTCGAGCATCTCGGCGTCGGTCAGCTCGCCGTAGTACTCCTTCAGCGACAGCACGCCGAAGGCCACGTGGCGGGCCTCGTCGCTCATCACGTAGCGGAGCAGCTGCTTGAGCAGCGGTTCCTCCGTGAGCTGGTGCATGAAGCCGAAGGCGGCGAGGGCCAGGCCCTCGACCATGATCTGCATGCCGAGGTAGGTCATGTCCCAGCGGCTGTCGGCGATGATGTCGTCGAGCAGCATGCCGAGGTGGGCGTTGAGCGGGTAGTGCCCGTTCATCTTGGTGTCGAGGTACTTGGCGAACACCTCGACGTGGCGGGCCTCGTCCATCACCTGGGTGGCGGCGTAGTACTTGGCGTCGATCCACGGCACCGTCTCGACGATCTTGGCGGTGCAGATCAGCGCGCCCTGCTCGCCGTGCATGAACTGGCTCATCGTCCAGTTCTGCGACTCGATGCGCAGGGAGTTCCACTCCTTGTCGCTCCAGCTCGCGAGCGGCTGGCCGGGCTGGGAGGCGGCCACGAAGACCGGGTCGGTGAGGTGGTCGCGCGGGGCGTTGGCCACGACCTGCTCGATGTCGACGACCGTGTCCCACGGGAGGTCGGTCTCGCCGTTCCACTGGGCGTTCTTGGCCTTCTCGTAGAGCTTGTTGAGCGCCGGGCGCTCGCCCTTCTCGTAGTTCCAGGTGAACAGTGCGTCAGCGTTGTCCTTGACGGCGTGGATGAGCTCGTCGACCTCGGACGTGGTGACCGAGAGGATCGCCTCGAGGTCGTTGACGTCGGAGCGTCCGAGCATCTCTTCGTTGGTGGCCATGGTGCAGGTCCCCCTGGGGTGGTGGTGTGGCCGGCTTCAGCCGGTGGTGCTGGTAGAGGTAGGTGGGTTGTCGGGTCCGCTCACGTCGAGCGCGTCGACGAGGCGGGCGATCAGCTCCTCCCACGGCTCGGCCGCGGGAAGGTCGATGTCGACGGCGCGGAAGAGCAGGAAGCCGAAGCCGACCGCGTGGCAGAACCGCACGATGGCCTCGGTGTCGAGCTCGGGATCGATGGCGCCGGTGGCCTTGGCGGCCACGACGAGGTCGGCCAGGCGATCGCGCCGGAGGTCGAGCACGCCCTGGACCAGGCGGCGCACCTCGGGGTCGCGCCGTGCCGCGACGAAGGCCTCGAGCAGCAGCGCGCCGCCGGCGTCGAGGGAGTCGGTGACCAGGTGCGAACCGACGGTGGTGAGGATGTCGGTGACCTTGCCCTGGAACCGGTGCTCGTTGAACAGCGTGTCGAGCTCGTTGTCGGAGTGGGCCTCGATGGCGGCGAGCAGCAGCTCGGCCTTGCCGGTGAAGCGTCCGTAGATGGCGCCGGTGGTGTAGCCGGCCCGCCGGGCGATCTCAGCGACGCCAGCGCGGTCGTAGCCCTTCTCCGCGAACACCTCGGCCGCCGACGCGATCAGGCGCTCCCGTATCGGGTCGTCGGCTGACGGCAGCGGCGCGGGCGAGCTCACGACGACCACGATAACGTTCGTTATCGAGCGTGTCCAACGTCACCCCCCGCGTCGAATGGTGTCTGACACCATTCGACGCGTTCAGGCGGGTTCGGCGGCCAGCTCGCGCTGGGAGACCTCCACGAGCTTGTTGAGGGCGGCGACGGCGGCGCCTGAGTCGAGGGAGGTGAGTGCCGCGGCGATGCCGGACGGCAGGTCGTCGGCGAGGCCCGCGGCGACCAGGGCGGCTCCGGCGTTGAGGCCGATGATGTCGCGGTGCGGGCCGTGCTCCCCCGCCAGCACCCGGCGGGCCAGGTCGGCGTTGAGGTGGGCGTCGCCCCCCACGAGGTCCTCCCGGATGGCGCGGGGGATGCCGAGGTCGAGCGGCTCGACCGCCCAGGTGCTCACCTCGCCGTCGCGCAGCTCGACGACGCTGGAGGAGCCGGTGGTGGTGAGCTCGTCGAGGCCGTCGCCGCCGTGCACGATGAGGGCCCGGACGGCCCCGTTGGCCTGGAGCACGCCTGCCATCTTCTCGGCCATGCGCTCGTCGGCGACCCCGATGAGGTAGCGCTTCACGCGCCCGGGGTTCGAGAGGGGCCCCAGGATGTTGAAGGCGGTGGGGATGCCGAGGTCGCGGCGAGACGGCCCGGCGTGGCGCATGGCCGGGTGGTAGCGGGGGGCGAAGCAGAACCCGATGCCCGCCTCGGCCACGCACCGGGCCACCCCGGCCGGACCGAGCGAGATGGCCACGCCCAGCTCCTCGAGCAGGTCGGCCGAACCGCACGCCGATGACGCGGCCTGGCCGCCGTGCTTGCAGACGCGGCCGCCGGCCCCGGCTACGACGAGTGCCGAGATGGTCGAGACGTTGATCGTGTGGGCGCGGTCGCCACCGGTGCCGACGAGGTCGACGACGGGGCCGTCGGTGTCGATGTCGACCCGGGTGGACGCCTCGAGCATCGCGTCGACCATGCCGACGAGCTCGTCGATCGTCTCGCCCTTCATCCGCAGCGCGACCATGAACGCCGCGATCTGCGCTGGCGTCGCCGCCCCGTCGAGGACCTCGGCCATCGTCACGTGGGCGTGCTCGCGGGTGAGCGAGCGCCCGTCCATGAGGTGCCCGAGCGTGACGGGCCACCCTCCGTGCTCAGCGAAGCCGAGATCAGCCATGCCCGGAACCTATCCGGAGCGGGTCAGGAGGCGCGACGGCGTTGCCGCAGGATGCGCCGGCGCTCCTTCTCCGTGGCGCCACCCCAGACGCCTTCCTTCTCCCGACCGGCGAGGGCGTACTCGAGGCACGTCTCGCGCACGGAGCACTGCGAGCACACGCGCTTCGCGTGGTCGCTCTCTTCGTCGGTCTCGGGGTAGAAGATCTCCGGGTCCAGTCCGCGGCATGCGGAGTGGCGGCGCCAGGCGAGGTCCATGGGATCGGGGGGCTCTTCGTGACGGGGTCAGGTCGGTCGCAGTCTCCGCGCCAGCGTGCAGATGATGCAAACCGGTCTCGGACCGCCCAGCGCGACCCGCGCGGACGGTGACTGCGCGTGGCTACTCGCCGGACTCGCTGCGGCGCAGGAGCGCCCACACCTCGTCGGCCGGGTACCGGCGATGACCTCCGGGGGTGCGCACCGACGGGATGCGGCCGCGGCGGGCCCAGTCGGTCACCGCTCGCTCGGAGACCTGGAAGAGGAGCGCGACCTCGCGCGTGCGCAGCAGGCGGCCGCGCATGCCGCCAGGGAGCAAGCCGTCGTTGGCCAGCTCCTCGAGCAGTGCCTCACGGTCCCGAACCCGCTCCACATTGCCTCCCGTCGCGGTGCGTCCCGGGTGACGGCGATGGATCACCTGTCCCCCTGTGCGCGCCTCTGTGCACGGCGAGTGTGCACGACGGCCGAGCGTGGGGCAACGGGACGTATCGGCATGCAGCGCCCGAAACGG
>DATCYI010000179.1:0-9205 GCA_036570385.1 Acidimicrobiales bacterium
CCCCTTGGCGGCGACATCGCGGCGCTCGGCGCCGCGCTGGCCGAGGGGAACCCGGCCCCCTACAGCGCCGTCGTCCGCGTGCCGTCCGTGGGCTGCCACGTGGCGTCGGCGTCACCCGAGCGGTTCCTGTGGCGCGACGGAGACCTCGTCGCCTCCGCCCCGATCAAGGGCACGGCACCCGACCCGAGCGGCCTGACCGCCAAGGACCGGGCCGAGAACGTGATGATCGTCGACCTCGTGCGCAACGACCTCGGGCGGGTCTGCGAGTACGGCTCGGTGGAGGTGCCGTCGCTGCTCGCCCTCGAGCACCACCCCGGCCTCGTGCACCTCGTCTCCACGGTCACCGGGCGGCTGCGCCCCGGGCTCGGGTGGGCCGACGCCATCGCGGCCACATTCCCGCCCGGCTCGGTCACCGGCGCGCCCAAGCTCGCAGCGCTTGACCAGATCGCCGAGCTCGAGCCCGTGCCTCGCGGCGTCTACTGCGGTGCGGTCGGCTGGGTCGACGCCGACCAGCGCCGCGGCGACCTCAACGTCGCCATCCGCACGTTCTGGGCGGAGGACGGCATGCTCAACTTCGGCACCGGCGGCGGCATCACGTGGGACAGCGATCCCGACGACGAGTGGGACGAGACCGAGCTGAAGGCTCGCCGACTGCTGCGAGTCGCGTCAGGATCGTGGGATGGCTGAGCAGATCTGGCTCAACGGAACCCTCGTCCCGGCGGCGGACGCCACCCTGTCGGCGTTCGACCACGGCCTCACCGTGGGCGACGGCATCTTCGAGACGCTCCGCGCCACCGACCGCGTGGTGTGGGCGCCGAGCCGCCACCTGGCCCGGCTGCGACGATCAGCGGCGATCCTCGGCATCGAGGTCCCGTACTCGGACGACGAGCTGCGCTCCGCCATGCAGGCGGTCCTCGACACCCACGACCTCGCACTGGCCCGGGTGCGGGTGACGGTCACCGCCGGACCTGGCCCGCTCGGCTCCGACCGCGCCGGCGCCACGCCGACGGTGCTGGTGGCGGTGGCGCCGCTGCCGTCGTGGCCCGAGTCGACGTCCGTCTGCGTCGTGCCCTGGCTGCGCAACGAGCGCGGCGCGATGGCCGGCGCCAAGACCACCTCGTACGCCGAGAACGTCGTGGCCCTCGCCTACGCCAAGGAGCGGGGCTGCACCGAGGCGATCTTCGCCAACACGGTCGGCATGCTCTGCGAGGGCACCGGCTCGAACGTGTTCTGCGTGTTCGACGGCCAGATCATCACGCCACCGCTCTCGTCTGGCTGCCTGGCCGGCGTCACCCGCGAGCTGGTGCTCGAGATCACCGACGCCCTCGAAGAGGACATCGCCATGCGTGCCTTCCTGCTCGCCGACGAGGTTTTCCTCACCTCCACCGGCCGCTGGGTGCAGTCCGTCCACCAGATCGACGGCCGCCGCCTCGTCCCCGGCAAGACCACCGCCCGCATCGCCAAGGCCTTCGCCACCCTCTGCGCCGGCACCCCCGACCCCTGACCTGAGCACGATGCGCGACCGGCAGGAGCGGTGTGCGCAGGGCCGCCGGGCTGGCACGCCCGGCTTACCCCCTGCACCCACCGCTCCCGCCTAGTCCTCCCCCACTGGCGAGGCGGGGGTGGGGCGTGCGGAGGGAAGCCCGGCGTGCCCGCCGGGCGTCTCCGTGCGTCCCTCCACCGCCGGGCGCGCGCAGGACCCCGTCAGCGGAGGTGGACCACGTCTCCGACGGCGAAGGTTCGGCGGGTGCCCTCGAGGGTTTCGACCACCAGGTGGCCGTCGGGGGTGATGTCGACGGCGGTGCCCTCCACGTCGTCGGCACCGAGGTCGACCCGGACGTGGCGGCCGAGCGTGGCCGAGCGGGCGCGCCAATCGGCGAGCAGCGGCGCTCGGTCGCGGGTGGTGATGATGGCCGAGTAGCGGGCGTCGAGGCGGCGGAGCAGGGCCACGAGGAGCTCCTCGCGGTCGACGGCCACGTCGGTCACGTGGTTGCAGGCCACGGCCACGTCGCGGAGCTCCTCGGGCAGGTCGTCGGGCCAGGCCACGTTGATGCCGATGCCCACCACCACGACCACGCGGTCGTCGGGCGCCGGGCTCGGTAGCCGCCTGAGGCGGCGGATCCGGCGGGCCAGTCGGCCTCGGCGAGGATGCCGGCGAGCTTGCGGTCGACGCCGGAGCCGTCGCCGGGCCACACGAGGTCGTTGGGCCACTTGAGGCGGGGCGCGAAGCCGGCCACCTCCTCGATCGCCTCCGACGCGGAGACGGCGACGGCCATCGTGCAGGAGTCCATCACCTCGGCGGGCGGGCGCAAGAGGATCGACATGAGCAGCCCGGCGCCAGGTGGGGCCGTCCAGACCCGACCGGCCCGCCCACGGCCCGCGGACTGGTGGTCGGCGACGAGGACGGCGCCCTCGGCGTCACCCTGGCGGGCTCGCTCCATGAGATCGGCGTTGGTCGAACCGGTCTCGTCGACCCAGCGGACGTTGGCGAAGCGGGTGCCGGCGAGCTCAGTTCTGGCATGTCCACCCGGCACGCCTGTAACCATATGGTGTGCTCACCAAGGTCCTCATCGCCAACCGGGGCGAGATCGCCGTCCGGGTCATCCGTGCTTGCAAGGAGATGGGCATCGCCACTGTGGCGGTGTACTCCGAGCTCGATCGAGAGGCGCTGCACGTGCGCCTGGCCGACGAGTCCTATGCGCTGGGCGGCCAGACGGCCGCCGAGAGCTACCTCAACACGGAGCGGATCCTCGAGGTCATCGAGCAGTCCGGCGCCGACGGCGTGCACCCCGGCTACGGCTTCTTCTCCGAGAACACCGACTTCGCCCGCGCCATCACCGAGCGGGGCGTGGCGTTCATCGGCCCGCCGCCCGAGGCCATCGAGGTCATGGGCGACAAGGTGTCGAGCCGCATCGCCGCCCAGGAGGCGGGCGTTCAGGGCGTGCCTGGCACCACCGAGTTCCTCTCGTCGGGCGACGAGGTCGTGGCCTTCGGTGAGGAGTTCGGCTGGCCCGTGGCCATCAAGGCGGCCTACGGCGGTGGCGGCCGCGGCATGCGCGTGGTCCAGAGCGCCGCAGAGGCCCACTCCGCGCTCGAGTCGGCTCAGTCGGAGGCCCTCAAGGGCTTCGGGCGCGACGAGTGCTACGTCGAGCGCTACCTCACCTGGCCTCGCCACGTGGAGATGCAGATCATCGGCGACACGCACGGCAACGTCGTGTGGGTGGGCGAGCGTGACTGCTCTGCCCAGCGCCGCCACCAGAAGCTGATCGAGGAGAGCCCGGCTCCGGAGTTCCCGGCCGAGACCCGCCAGGCGATGGGCGAGGCCGCCGTGAAGGTGGCCAAGGCCTGCGGCTACTACAACGCCGGCACCGTCGAGTTCCTCTACCAGGACGGCGAGTTCTACTTCCTCGAGATGAACACCCGCCTCCAGGTGGAGCACCCGGTCACCGAGCTGGTGTCGGGCATCGACCTCGTGCGCGAGCAGATCCGCGTGGCATCGGGCGAGGAGCTCTCGTTCAGCCAGGACGACATCGATCTCCGCGGCCACTCGATCGAGGTGCGCATCAACGCCGAGAACCCGGCGGAGGGCAAGTTCCTGCCGTCGCCCGGCCCGATCAACGAGCTCGTCCCGCCGCAGGGCTTCGGCGTGCGCTGGGACGGCGGCTTCGAGAGCGGCGACGAGGTCAGCCAGTACTACGACAACCTCATCGGCAAGCTCATCGTGTGGGGCAGCGACCGCCCGACGGCGATCGCCCGCATGATCCGCGCCCTCGAGGAGTTCCGCATCTCAGGGGTCGCCACCACGATCCCGGCCGACCTCGCCATCCTGCGCCACGACGACTTCGCCGCCGGCAAGCACTCCACCAAGTGGGTCGAGGACACGCTCGACCTCACCGGCGTCACCGCCACGCCGGCGGCGCCCGCGAGCGACGACGACGAGGCACCGAAGGTGCAGCGCGACGTCGACGTCGAGGTCAACGGCAAGCGCTTCGCCGTGAAGATGTGGGTGCCCGACGTGCCCATGGCTGTGGTGGCCGGCGGCGCCGCCGGTGGCGCTGCGCCCCGTCCCCGTCGTGCGGCTGCCGCCGGTGCGGCTGCGGTCGGCAGCGGCAAGGTCGCGGTGCCCATGCAGGGCACGATCGTGAAGATCCTGGTCGAGGTCGGCCAGGAGGTCGAGGCCGGTCAGGCCGTCTGCGTGCTCGAGGCCATGAAGATGGAGAACAACATCGCCGCCGACAAGGCCGGCACCATCTCCGAGATCAAGGTCACCGCCGGCCAGTCGGTCGGCGCGGGCGACGTCGTCGTCGTCATCGACTGAGAACTGAAAGATCTGTGGGCGCCTCGGCACGCAATGCGTGCCTGAGCGCCCACAGATCTCGAGTTCAGCCCCTCAGCGGCTGGCGGTGAGCGTGCGGGGGAGCTCCACGAACGCGGCGTAGAGCAGGTAGAGCGCCAGCGCGGCGAGGGCGACGAGCACCGCGGCCTGGCCGGGCTCGTCTGTCAGCGCCTCCAGCGGGGCGCCCGGAGACTGGACGGCGACGGCGGCGCCGCCGACGGCGAGCACGACGTTGAGCGCCACGTGGCTCCAGTGCGGCGGCGTCTCCTCCCGTCCGAAGCAGCCGCAGGTGCCGATCATGGTGCCCTTGCGCAGCGCGGCCAGCACGAACCCGGCGAAGGCCAGGTAGCTGACAGCGACGAGCCACCAGAGCACGGCGCCGCCCACCACGATCGCAGCCACACCCAGCACCAGCTCGGCGGCGGAGCCGACCCGCACGAGCAGCGGTGACGACGGCAGTCGCATGGCCCGCAGCGCACCGACGGTCATGGTTGGGTCGAGCACCTTCTGGGCGCCGGCCAGCGCCAGCAGCGCGGCCAGCACCAGAGCGGGCAGGGTGAGAGCGGGCATCGTCGCCGGCTACTCCGCCGCGTCGGCCAGGGCTTCGGACAGCGAGGGGTGCACCAGCAGGCTGTCGACGATGTCGTTCACCCGCAGGCCGTTGGTGACCGCCACCGCCAGCACGGAGATGAGCTCGGCCGCATGGCGCCCCACGACGGACCCGCCGAGCACGACGCCGGTGGCCGGGTCGCTCACGATCTTCACGAAGCCGCGGCTGTGGCTCTCGATCAGCGCCTTGGGCGACGCCGAGAACGGGACCTTGGTGACCCGCACCTTGCGGCCGACCGCGAAGGCATCCGCCTCGGCCAGGCCGACGTCGGCGATCTCGGGCACCGTGAAGATGGCGGAAGCGGCCTTGTCGTAGTCGAGCTCGCGAGCGCCCGCGGACTGCACACCCATCAGGTGCTCGGCGATGCGGCGCCCCTGCATCGACGCGACGGACGACAGCGGCAGCTTCCCCGACAGGTCGCCGGCCGCGTAGATGTGTGCCACGTTGGTGCGGCAGGCCTGGTCGACCGGCACGTAGCCGCCGCGGTCGACCTCGACGCCCGCCAGCTCCAGGCCGAGGCCCTCGCTGTTGGGGATCGAGCCGATGGCGAGCAGCGCGTGGCTGCCGGCCGGCGCCCGACCGTCGTCGCAGCGCACCACGACGCCGTCGTCGGTGCGGTCGATGCCCGTGGCCCGGGCGCCCTTGAGCAGGTGCACGCCGCGGCTGAGCAGCTCGTCCTCGAGCGCGGCCGCCACCTCAGGGTCCTTCTGGGGCAGCACCTGCTGGCGGGACACGATGAGGGTCACCTGGCTGCCGAGCGAGGAGAACATGTGCACGAACTCCACGCCCGTGACGCCGGACCCGATGACGACCAGGTGCTCGGGCCAGTCGACCGGCGGGTAGGCGTCGCGGGTCGAGAGCACGCGCTTGCCGTCGACCTCGGCCCAGTCGGGCAGGCGGGGCCGGCTGCCGGTGGAGAGGAGCACCGCGTCGGCCTCGAGCTCGATCTCGCCGTCGGCGGTCTCGGCCACCACCTGGTTCGGACCGGTGAGGCGGCCGCTGCCGTTGAGGATCGTGACGCCCTGGCTGTCGAGCAGCGTGCGGGTGCCCCGCTCGAGGGTCTGCTCGATCGAGTGGATCCGCTCGCGGAGCAGATCGGGGTCGACCTCCGTGGTGGCGGCCCGCAACCCCATCTCGTGGGCCCGGCCGATCGACGCCAGCGCGCCGCCCGTGGCGATCATCGCCTTCGACGGGATGCAGTCGCGCAGGTGCGCCGCGCCGCCGATGATGTCGCGCTCGATGATGGTCACCTCGGCGCCCAGCCGGGCGGCGTGGGTGGCCGCGGTGTGCCCTGCTGGTCCGCCACCGATGATCACGAGCCGTCTAGCCATGGCGCTCAGGCTACGGGCTCGCATCCGCCCACCCTGTACCCCGCCGGAACCGGGGACGGTCGATGGCCGCTTTCGATGATCAACCATCCCCAGTTGCGTGGGGTTGGGTGCGGTTGAGCACGGTTCGTCGGCGATCGGTCGTGATCTCTAGGCTCACCGGGGTGACCGAGAAGCCGAGCCTCGACGACTGGCGGGCCCTCGCCAGCAAGGATCTCAAGGGCGCCGACCCTGACACGCTGGTGTGGGAGACGCCCGAGGGCATCTCCGTGAAGCCCCTCTACACGGAGGACGACGTCGCCGACGCCGACCACGTGGGCGGGCTGCCCGGCTTCGCGCCGTTCGTGCGCGGGCCGCGCTCCACCATGTACGCCGGTCGTCCGTGGACGATCCGCCAGTACGCGGGCTTCTCCACCGCCGAGGAGAGCAACGCCTTCTACCGCCGCAACCTTGCCGCCGGTCAGCAGGGCGTATCGGTGGCCTTCGACCTCGCGACCCACCGCGGCTACGACTCCGACCACCCCCGCGTGGTGGGCGACGTGGGCAAGGCGGGCGTGGCGATCGACTCCGTCGAGGACATGAAGATCCTCTTCAACGGCATCCCCCTCGAGAAGATGTCGGTGTCGATGACGATGAACGGCGCCGTGCTGCCGGTGCTGGCGTGCTTCGTCGTCGCCGGCGAGGAGCAGGGGGTGAGCCAGGACCAGCTCAGCGGGACCATCCAGAACGACATCCTCAAGGAGTTCATGGTCCGCAACACCTACATCTACCCGCCCGAGCCGAGCATGCGGATCGTGGCCGACATCATCGAGCACACCGCCCGCAACATGCCGCGGTACAACTCGATCTCGATCTCCGGCTACCACATGCAAGAGGCGGGCGCGACGGCCGACCTCGAGCTGGCCTTCACGATCGCCGACGGCCTGGAGTACGTGCGCTACGCGGTTGACCGCGGCCTCGACATCGACGAGTTCGCCGGGCGCCTCAGCTTCTTCTTCGCCATCGGCATGAACGTGTTCATGGAGGTCGCCAAGCTCCGCGCCGCGCGCCTGCTGTGGCACCGCGTGATCGAGCCGTTCAACCCCAAGAAGCCGCAGTCGCTGATGCTGCGCACGCACTGCCAGACCAGCGGCGTCTCCCTCACCGAGCAAGACCCGTACAACAACATCGTGCGCACCACGGTCGAGGCCATGGCCGCGGTGCTCGGCGGCACGCAGAGCCTCCACACCAATTCCTTCGACGAGGCCCTCGGCCTGCCCACCGACTTCTCGGCCCGCATCGCCCGCAACACCCAGCTCATCATCCAGGAGGAGACCGGCATCCCCTCCGTCGTCGATCCGCTGGGCGGCTCGTACTACATCGAGGCCCTCACCAAGGACCTCGCCGACCGGGCCTGGGAGATCATCCAGGAGGTCGAGGGCCTCGGCGGCATGACAAAGGCCGTCGAGTCGGGCATGCCCAAGCTGCGCATCGAGGAGGCCGCGGCCCGCCGCCAGGCCCGCGTCGATCGCGGCGAGGAGGTCATCGTCGGGGTCAACAAGTACCGCGTCGAGAACCCCGAGCACGTCGACGTGCTCGACGTCGACAACACCAAGGTGCGCGAGGGTCAGGTCGCCCTGCTCGCCAAGATCCGCGCCGAGCGCGACGACGCCGCCTGCACCGCTGCGCTCGACGCGCTGCGCGAGGGCGCGGCCGGCAACGGCAACCTGCTCGCGCTGTGCATCGAGGCCGCCCGGGCCCGGGCCACCGTCGGCGAGATGAGCGACGCCATGGAGGCGGTCTTCGGGCGCCACAAGGCGGAGATCCGTAGCATCTCCGGCGTGTACGGAGCGGCCTACGAAGGCGATGCCGGGTTCGACGAGGTCCGCCGCTCGGTGGAGGCCTTCGAGACCGAGCAGGGCCGCCGCCCGCGCATCCTCGTGGCCAAGATGGGCCAGGACGGCCACGACCGCGGCGCCAAGGTCGTCGGCACCGCGTTCGCCGACCTCGGCTTCGACGTCGACTTCGGACCGCTGTTCGAGACGCCCGCCGAGGTGGCCCGGGCCGCGGTCGAGGCCGACGTGCACGTCGTCGGCGTGTCGAGCCAGGCCGCCGGCCACAAGACGCTCGTGCCCCAGCTGATCGATGAGCTGAAGGCCGCCGGCGCCGGCGACATCCTCGTGGTGTGCGGCGGCGTCATCCCGCCCCAGGACCACGCCTTCCTGCACGACGCCGGCGTCGTCGCCGTGTTCGGTCCCGGCACCAACATCCCCCAGGCCGCCGGCCAGGTGATCGAGCTCATCCGCAAGCAGTCCTCCGCAGCGTGACCTACAGGGCCTCGCTGGCCGAGCGGGTTCGGGGCGGGGATCGGCGGGCGCTGGCGCGGGCGATCACGCTGGTGGAGTCGAGGCGGGCCGACCACCGTGGCGAGGCTCGCGAGCTGCTCGACGAGCTGCTGGCGGACACCGGCGGCGCGGTGCGCATCGGACTGTCGGGCGCGCCCGGGGCTGGGAAGTCGACGCTCGTCGAGGCGCTCGGCATGCACGCCATCGACGCCGGCCACCGGGTGGCCGTGCTGGCCATCGACCCGTCGAGCAGCCGCTCCGGCGGCTCGATCCTCGGCGACAAGACCCGCATGAGCGAGCTGGGCCGCCGCGCCGAGGCCTACATCCGACCCTCCCCGTCCGGCGGGACGCTCGGCGGCGTCGCCCGCAACACCCGTGAGGCGCTGCTGCTCTGCGAGGCCTCCGGCTTCGACGTCGTGATCATCGAGACGGTGGGCGTCGGCCAGTCCGAGGTGGCGGTGGCCGACCTGGTCGACCTCTTCGTGCTGGTGGCCTCACCGGCCGGCGGCGACGAGCTCCAGGGCATCAAGCGCGGGATCATGGAGCTGGCCGACCTGATCATCGTCAACAAGGCCGACGGCGAGCTCCTGCCCGCGGCCCGGCGAGC
>DATCYI010000180.1:0-3832 GCA_036570385.1 Acidimicrobiales bacterium
CGCCGGGCGGGCGGGACGTGGTGGGCGCGGACATCAGGCCTCCAGGGGGATCGCGCGCTGGGCGCTTCGCATCTTGCGGCGGTCGCCTTCGGCGGCCGCGAGCAGGGTGAGCAGCCCGCCTCCGCCGACGAGGGCCATCCATCCACCGCGCTCACCGGTGAGCTCGGAGATGGGCGCGGTGTCGACGTCGGAGGAGCCCGATGCGGGCGCCTCGGCAGACGATGGGGCGTCGGGCGAGCCGGTCAGGTCGGGCGACGAGACCGACGCGCTCCCCGACGGCAGCGAGCTGATGCCCGCGCCGCCGCTGCTCACCGAGGGGAGCTCCGGCAGTTCGGGCAGCGGCTGGAACTTGTAGGCGTCGATCTCGGCGGTGGTGGCTTGCACGCCGCCGAGCTCGACCGCGAGGCCGCCGGCGCCGCTGAACGAGCCGAGCACGAGGTCGGCGACGGTGATGTAGGTGCTGAGGCTGCAGTCGATCTCGAGCAGGGCGTCGGTGAGAGCCTCGCGGACCGGCTGGATCGCCTCGAAGATCGGCTGCAGCAGGGCGTCGCGCTGCTGGTTGGGCACGATGCCGATCTTGAGGGGATCGACGAACACGATGCCCTCCTCCACCCGGACCTTCGGGGTGGAGATGTTGAGGCCCAGGGGAGCGACGAGGTCTTTCAGCGCCTCGAGCTGCTCGAGGCCCTCGCCGGGCAGGGGGGTGACCTGCCCGCCGATGACGACGTCTCCCATCGTGAACGTGCCGATGGTCTCGTTGACGGCGCCGGAGCGGTGGATCGCCTCCCACTGCATGCCGCGGATCTCGAGCGCGCCGCCGCCGATGACGACGTTGCCGATCTCGGTGCGAGCCAGCGCCTCACGGGTGTCGCCGTTGATCACGCCGGAGTGGCTGATCACGCGCCCGCCGTCGATGTAGACCGCGGCGGGGTCGCCCATCGGGGCGATGGTGGTGATCGCCTCGCCGTAGGGGTCGGGCGTGGCCCGTGCGTACTTCTCGATCGTGCCGGCCTCGGACTCGCGCTTGCCCTCGGCGGCGCCCTCGTCGGTGGTGCGCACGATCACGGCTTGAGGCTGTGACTCGGCGGGCAGCGTGGGCTCTCCGCCGTCACAGGGCTCTGAGGCGAGGGTGACGCCGATGACACCGAGGTTGATGGCGCGGGACTGCCCGGTGCCGCCGGTGTTCTGGTGGCCGGCCACCGACTCGCCGGCGGTGATGCCGAAGCTGAGGTTTCCGTTGGTCGGGTTGACCTTGTAGCCGATGGCCGTGGCCGACCCGGTACCCGCGTTGAACGGCTCGGCCTGGCGCGGCGCCGCCGAACCGGGTGAGGTCGCCAGGAACGTGGCGAGCGTGACGCTGCCGACGGCGAGCGCCGTGCGGCGGGTGCGCCTGTAGGTCCCACTGCGTCGATGGTTCATCGAACCCCCTGCTGCACTCGACGGCCCTCCCGTTGCGTGGTCTTTGCACCATTCGTGCCAGAAGTCACGTACGTACCGCAAACCCACCGTGCACGTGCCCTCCGTCACGGATCTGGTTCGACAGCGAGGCCGTCAACTCCCCCCACGGAGTGCCCCGTCACGTGGTTGGGACCGGCTGAGAGGTCCTGCTATCGTCACTCACCCACGCGGACGTGGCTCAGCTGGTAGAGCACAACCTTGCCAAGGTTGGGGTCGCGGGTTCGAATCCCGTCGTCCGCTCCAATGAGGCCCCTGCCAACGGCAGGGGCCTCTAGGTTTTTCGGCCCGGCGTCGGCGCCGGTCACAGGATCTGGCGGATGGCCACGATGCCGTGCGGCGGTCCCGTGCCCAGGGGTTGGCTCACGACGTGGAACTCGATGTGAGCGTGTTCGGTCGCGGTACTTACTCGGTCGTGTCGTCGAGGCCACGGGGATCGTCGTTGCCATCACCCGAGGCACGGAGAGCGCTTGCGAGGCCAAGCGCGACCGCCTGGCCGCCATCGAGGAGCGCTACGGCATCGAGGGCTCACAGAGCTGGGACGAGATCCTGGTCATGCAGGAGAGCAGCGCCATCGCTCAGGCCTACCGAGACGCGGGCGAGCGCGACGAGATCCTCGAGGACCTGGCGGAGGCCGGCTGCTCCTGACCCGCAAGGGCATCAGGTCGACGAGCGACCACAGCTCGGTCAGGCGATCGCAGCGACCGACATGCCTAGAGCTTGGGCTGCAGCCAGCAGCGCGCGGTCGCCGGACACGACGACGAGGTCGGGGTCTTGGATGCGGACCGCGGCGGCGAGGTGGACGGCGTCGTAGGCACGCAGACCTCGGTCCTCCGCGAGCTCACCTGCCTTGCGCATCAGATGCACATCGATGTCGACCATGTCGAGCTGATCCAAGAGCCCCTCTAGATCGCGGACCGCTGATCGGACATGACGCTGAGAGATCCGATCGATGCGAGCAGCCTGGGCGAGAGCGGCCCGGGACTCCACGTAGGACAGTCGAACGCTCACCAGGCGCTCGGCCTGGTCCCAGATCTCGCCGGCTGCGGGCGTGCCGATCTCGTCGATGAGCAGCGGGACGATCGCCGATGTGTCGAAGTAGGCGATCACCGTCGCTGTTCGGCAACCAGGTCTGACACGGGTCCCGCAGTCTTGAGGGGCTTCGGACGGGCACGTCCGCGTTGGCTCGCGGGCGTGACCAGGCCCTCGGCGATCAGGCGGTCGATGGTCCGCTCGCCGTCGATCGGAAGCACCCGGGCGATCGCACGCCCCCTGTCGGTGACAACGACCTCCTCGCCCTGCTGGACGCGGTCGAGGTAGCGACTCAGGTGATCGCGCAGCTCACGGATGCCGATCTCAGCCATGACGCCACTCTACCAAGGATCCATGTCGCCACTTCGGAGCTCGAGAGGACCTTGTGCGTCAGGCGGCGTGGGGGCGGAAGATGATCTTGATGGCTCCGTCCTGCTTCTTCTGGAAGGCCTCGTAGGCAGCCGGGCCCTCGGAGAGCGGGATGCGGTGGGTGGCGAAGCCGTCGACGCCGAGCGGGTCGCGCTCGGTCAGCAGCGGCATGATGTCGTCGACCCAGCGCTTGACGTTGGCCTGGCCCATGCGGAGCTGGATCTGCTTGTCGAACAGGGTGAGGGTGGGCAGCGGGTCGGCCGCGCCGCCGTAGACGCCGATCACCGAGATGGTGCCGCCACGGCGCACGATGTCGATCGCGGAGTAGAGCGCGCTGAGGCGCGACACGCCGGCGGTCAGCATCACCTTCTCCTGGACCTTGTCGGGCAGCAGCCCAGCGACCTTCTGGATCAGCCCGGTGCCGGGGGAGCCGTGCGCCTCGAGGCCGACGGCATCGATCACGGCATCGGGGCCGCGGCCGTCGGTCATCTCGCGGATGACGTCGCCGAGCTCCTCTCCGTGGTCGTTCCAGTCGACCGTCTCCACGCCGTTGGCACCAGCCCGCGCCAGCCGCTCGGGTACCAGGTCGACACCGATGACCCGGCTGCCCTTGTGCATGGCGATCCTGGTCGACATGTCGCCGATCGGGCCGAGGCCCAGCACGGCGACGGTGCCGTCCTCGGGCACGGCGGCGTACTCCACGGCCTGCCATGCGGTGGGCAGCACGTCGGAGAGGTAGAGGAAGCGGTCGTCGGGCGGGCCCTCGGGCACCTTGATGGTGGTGTTCTGCGCTTGCGGCACGCGGAGGTACTCCGCCTGGCCGCCGGCCACGGAGCCGTAGAGCTTCGAGTAG
The DNA here is from genome assembly GCA_036570385.1 of Acidimicrobiales bacterium. GTDB lineage: Bacteria > Actinomycetota > Acidimicrobiia > Acidimicrobiales > VFJN01 > VFJN01. The sequence goes on from DATCYI010000180.1 coordinate 3,710, forward strand.
CCGAAGATCGCGGCGCCTGAGCCCTGCTCGCGCACCTGGGTCGTCTCGCACTGGGTCTGGAGCCCCTGGTCGCACATGAAGCAGGACCCGCAGGAGATCTGGAAGGGCACGACGACGCGGTCG
>DATCYI010000181.1:0-4459 GCA_036570385.1 Acidimicrobiales bacterium
GCGCGGCGGCTGCGGCGGCGGCCGCGTCGGCGACCTGGGCCGTCGACGCCTCCGGGGCCTGACCCACCACCGACTCGGTGGCAGGGTTGACGATGTCGTAGGTGCCGTCGTCGCCGTCGACCCGCTCGCCGCCGATGAGGAGGCGGTACCCGTTCGCTGCCATGCCCGAACACTAGAACGCGTTCTACTCAGCCCGCGCCGGTGCGACCGGGGTCACACCAGCGGCGCGCCATGGACCATGCTGTTCGCCCGATCGCTGCGCACCAGATCGCTGCTCGCTCGCCACACAACGGAGCTCACGCCATGACAGACATCAAGCTGATCACCGACCCCGCCGCCGTCACGCCCGAGTGGCTCACAGAGGTGCTGCGGGCCAGCGGAGCGCTCACGAGCGGTCGGGTCGAGTCGGTGTCGCACGAGCTCTTCGGCGCCGGCATGGTGGGCGACAACGCTCGGTTCCACCTCAGCTACGACGGGGGCGAGGGACCGGCCACGGTCGTCGGCAAGTTCCCGACCGCCGACGAGGTGTCGCGGGGCGCGTCGGTCGCCACGCGCACCTACGAGGTGGAGTCGCGCTTCTACCAAGAGCTGCGCCACCGGGTCGCCATCGCCGCGCCCACACCGCACCTCGCCCTGCTCGACGTCGAGGCCAACGACTTCGTGCTGATCATGGACGACCTCGCGCCGGCCGTGACCGGGGACCAGATCGACGGCTGCGGGCTGACCGAGTCAGAGCTGGCCATCGACGCGCTGGCCGACCTCCACTCGTCGCTGTGGGGCGATCCGACCCTCGCCGACATGCCCTGGCTCGATCGGTCCAGCGCCGACGGCCAGGCCTTCTACGTCCAGATCATCACCATGCTCTACGAGGGCTTCATCGAGCGCTACGCCGACACCCTCGACCCCGACGTGCGCGAGGCCGGCGACGAGGTGGTGCGGCGCATCACCGACTACCTCGAGTACCGACCGGAGCCGCTCACGGTCGTGCACGGCGACTTCCGGCTCGACAACCTGCTCTTCGGCGGGCCCTACCCCGTCGCCGCGGTCGACTGGCAGACGGTAACCCGCGGCCCGGCGCTGACCGACGTCGCCTACTTCATGGGCACCTCCCCCACGCCCGACGTCCGGGCCGCCCACGAGGAGGCGCTGGTGGATCGCTACGTCAGCGCGATCGCCGAGCGCGGCGTCACCGGCTACGACCGCGACCAGGCCTGGCACGACTACCGGCGCTTCGCGTTCGCCGGCTTCCTGATGGCCGTCGGGGCGTCGATGCTGGTCGCGCCCACCGAGCGGGGCAACGCCATGTTCATGGCAATGGCCAACCGCTCGGGGCGCATGGCGATCGACCACGACACCCTGTCGATGCTCTGACCCGCTCCTGACGGGCGGGTCCCGCGGCGTCCCGGGCAGATGTCCCGGGTGGTCGGGACGCCGGGCTCATGTGCCCGGGACGTCGGGCGTCGGAAGGTGAGGCCACTCAGATGGCAGACCTTCCGAAGGGACCACCCCGATGCAGCACCACCTCCGCCCCCGCCGCCTCCTGCTCGGCCTCGCGCTGAGCCTGGCCGTGACCGGTGCCGCCGCCTGCGGCGATGACGACGACGAAGCCGGCGCCGACACCACCGACCAGCTCGGCGGCGAAGCTGCGGTGCCCGCCGAGGCGTGCGACGCCTACGTCGGTCTTTCTGGCGCAATGGCCGGCGACCCCTCCGCGGCCGGCGACGTGATCGACGCGTTCGTCGGGTCCGCCCCCGACGGGCTCAGCCAGGACGCGGCCACCATGGCCGCCACCTACGGCGCCATGGCCGAGGGCGGCGACCCCGCCGCCTTCTCGGAGCCCGAGTTCGTCGCCGCCTCCGCGGCGGTGGCCGACGCCTACTTCGCCGGCTGCGACACCGCGACCGAGCTCGACGTCTCCGGCATCGACTACGGCTTCGAGGGCATTCCCGCCGAGATCGACGCCGGCCGGGTGGCGATCCGCTTCACCAACGACACCGAGCACGACGAGCCCCACGAGATGGTGCTGTTCCGTCGCAACGACGGCGTGGACGACCCGATCGAGGACCTGCTCGCCCTGCCCGAGGACGAGGTGATGAGCAAGGTGTCGATGGCCGGCGTCGTGTTCGCCGACGCCCCCGGCAGCGAGGCCGCAGCGATGCTCGACCTCGAGCCCGGCTCGTACGTCGCCATCTGCTTCATCCCCACAGGTGGCGCCGAGGACGGCCCGCCCCACTTCGTCGGCGGCATGGTCGCCGAGTTCGACGCCGCCTGACCGGCGTCGAGACGCTCGCACGAGAGGAGTACAGCTGTGACGACCATCAGCACCACCAACCCCGTCGGCAAGCCGGCCGCACGACCAGCCCCCACGACCACGCCCACGGCCGGCACCGGCCGAGGCTGGGCCTGGGCCGGCGCGCTCGCCGGTCTCGCCGCCACCGTCGCCTTCGTGGTGACGAGCGGCATCGCCCCCAACGACGAGGCCCTCTTCGCCGACAACGCCCTGCTGGCCGAGGAGGTGCTCGACGGCGAGATGCTCGTGTGGCTCTGGCAGGTCCTGAGCACCGCAGCCGCCCTGGGCGTGGCGGTCTTCGCCGCTGGGCTCCGACGCCGCCTGGCGTCGCAGGCGCCGGCTGACAGCCTGGTCCCCACCTTGGCGGCCGCCGGGCTGGCCTCGGTCGCCGTCATGCTCCTGGTGGGCGGCGGCATCTCCACCGAGCTCTTCTGGGCTCTCATGCAGGAGTCGGGCGAAGCCGACCCCGACACCATCGTTGCCAACCTCGGCATCTTCAACACGATGGGCTGGGTCTGGGCGGGCATCGGCCTCACCACGGCCGCAGTGGCCCACACCTCGTTGAAGCACGGCGCGCTCCCCCGCTGGCTCGGCTGGTTCTCGGCCGTCGCGACGGCGCTCATCCTGCTCACCCAGCTCGTCCCACTGCAGTACATGGCCGCCTTCGTCGGCGCCCCGTGGCTGCTCGTGGCGGGCATCGGGCTGGCTCGCCCCGAGCGCTCGGCCTGACCCACCGACTGACCTGCGCCCTGCGCTAGACCTCGGATCGTGACCACTGCCTCGACGTTGCCAACCCGCACCGACGGGGCGGCGGACGACCCGATCCGACGAGCGGCCGAGGGCGATGGCTTCCCGACCATCGCCCTCGGAGCGCTCATCATCTCAACAGCGCTGGCCCTCCTGGGGCTGGCACTGACCGCCGTCGCCCGACCGGCCTGGGGCATCGGGCAGTGGTTCTACGCCGTCGACACGGTCGACGCCGTCGTCTACGGCGTCGTGGCCTGGCTGCTGCTGAGCCGCCTCCGGCACTCCGTCGCCTGGATCCTGGCGCTCACCGCGGTCGGGGGCGGCCTCGCAGCCGTCGGCGCCCAGTGGACCCTCGTCTGGGGCGAGCACCGCGACCTCCCCGAGCTGTCCGGCCTCCAGCTGATGCAGAGCACGGCCTGGGTGCCGGGGACGCTGGCGCTGATCGTGATCGTGCCGTGGCTGCTGCGGGAGGACCGGCTCGACCTCGTGTCCCGGATCGTCGTCGGCCTCGGCGTGGCCCTGATCGGGTGGACGCTGCTCACCCGGCTCACCGACCCCTTCGCCGACCCGTCGGGCGACCCGTTCTCACCTCTGGCCCTGCGCTCAGAGTCCTGGGAGGACTTCGTCATCCGGTCGGCTACCTGGCAGAACGCAGCCCTGGTGGCGCTCGGCCTCGTGGCGGCCGCTGACGTGTTGCGCCGCCGTGCCGCCATCGCCGACGTCGGCGCCCGGCGAGCCCTGACCTGGCTCGCGGTGGCCGTGTTCGTGCTCTCGATCGCGTTCCTCCCTCTCGCTCTGCCGGACGACGTCGCGGGCCGCCTGCCGCTGGCGTTCACGCCGCTGCTGCACCTCGCATCGCAGGCGCTGTTCCCAGCCGCGGTGCTCGGCGTCGTGCTCCGCCAGAAGCTCTGGGGTGGTGTCGACCTGGCCGTGCGCCGCACGCTCACCTGGTGGCTGCTCACCAGCGGCCTGATCGTCACCTACATCGTCGTGGTGACGGCGCTGGGCGAGCTGATCCCCGGCGACGCCGGCTTCGCCCGGGTGCTGACCACCGCGATCGTGGCCGCGGGCTTCCAACCGGCCCGCTCCTGGGTGCAGCGCCGCGTCGACGAGCTCGTCCACGGCTCCGGCGGTCAGCCCAGCGAGGCCGTGCGCCAGGTGAGCCGCACCCTCGGCTCGGCGGGCGCCACCGACGACCTGATCAGCGGTGTTCTCACCGGCCTCGTCGACTCGCTGCGGCTCGGCGGCGCCTCGATCGAGGTCCTCGCCGACGGGTCACCGCGCCCGATGGCAACGGTCGGCGTCGTCGACCACCGCGCCATCGAGGTGCCCCTGCGCCACCAGCAGGCGGAGCTCGGCCGCCTCCTCGTGTGCCCTCGCCCGATGGAGCGCATCGACGGCCGGTCGCTCGAGTCGCTGGAG
>DATCYI010000182.1:0-1572 GCA_036570385.1 Acidimicrobiales bacterium
CACATTACCGGCGCCCATCATCCGGCGCCCATCACGGGGGCGTTCCCCAGAGGAAAGAACACGCCATTGCTCCACACACCAAGACAGTGCCCAAGGCGCTCCGTCGCCGCGGCCCCGTCGTCGGCCGCCGCCACCGCCAGCTCGGCCAGCTCGTAATAGACGGGGCGCAGGATGAGCGCCTCCAGCCGGTCGCGCACCAGGATATAGGGACTGATGTCGCCGCCTGCAGGGTCTCCCGCCACGCGCAGAGGATGCGCCGCATCGGCCTCCACCCAGTCGTCGAGGTTCGTGCGGAAGGCGAGTATCTGGCTCACTCCTTCGCCCGTCACGGAAAGCTCAACGGCCGTAAAGGGCGCGTCCTCCACCTCGATGCGTCCGCGCTCGGCCGGCGTGCGCAGCCAGTAGCCGCCGCCATCGTCCCGCCACAATACCGAGGCAAACAGCTTGACCAGAGGCTTGCGGCCGATCGGCGCGCCCTCATGGAACCAGGTGCCGTCGCGGGCGATGCGGATGTCGTAGGCACCGGGGGCACCGGGGGCACCGGGGGCGCTGGGGCAATTCTCTGTCTGTGCGGGCGACTGGTCAGCGGGCATCGAAAGACATATCTTTATAGTTGGAGTTTCTTTCTAGCTCTCTTTTAGGTCAGGCTCATTGTAACCGGATTCGAGCGGTAGGTTGCGACCCGCCAGCGGGTGTCGGCCCACCGGCCCCTGGAACTGCTGGGAGATGCTGTCCCGTGACCACGACGCCCACCCTCTCCGCCGATGACGCCGCCGACGCCAGACTCGCCGAGCAGATCGACGACCTGGGCCACAAGCTGGCTCTCGTCCGCCAGTCTATCGGCCGCGTCATCTTCGGCCAACAGGCGGTCGTCGATCAAACCCTGATCACCCTGCTGGCCGGCGGCCACGGCCTGCTCATCGGCGTGCCCGGCCTCGCCAAGACCCGGCTGGTGGAAACGCTCGGCACGGTCTTCGGCCTCGAGGACAAGCGCGTGCAGTGCACACCGGACCTCATGCCGGCCGACATCCTGGGGTCGGAGGTGCTGGAGGAGAACGAGGTCGGCCGCCGCTCCTTCCGCTTCATTGCCGGTCCGGTGTTCTGCCAGCTCCTGATGGCCGACGAGATCAACCGCGCCAGCCCGCGCACCCAGTCGGCCCTGCTGCAGGCCATGCAGGAGCGCCGCGTCACCGTGTCGGGCCAATCGCACGTGCTGCCGACGCCCTTCCACGTGCTGGCGACGCAGAACCCGCTGGAGCAGGAGGGCACCTATCCGCTGCCGGAGGCGCAGCTCGACCGCTTCCTCATGGAGATCGACGTCGGCTACCCGGAGATCGAGGCGGAGCGGCAGATGCTGATCGAGACCACCGGCATCCAGCAGAGCGAGGCCAGGGCGGTGATGACCGCCGAGGAGCTCATCCAGGTGCAGCACCTGGTGCGCCGCGTGCCGGTCGGCGAGAGCGTAGTCGAGACCATCCTCGCCATCGTGCGCAACGGCCGTCCGGAGTCGAGCGAGCTGGAGGAGGTCCGCAGCCAGGTGGCCTGGGGGCCGGGACCGCGCGCCAGCCAGGC
>DATCYI010000183.1:0-4385 GCA_036570385.1 Acidimicrobiales bacterium
AGGGCGGGCAGGAAGCGGACCTCGGGGTGGGCCTCGTGGATGGCGGCTGCCGCGGCGACGATCGAGTCGGCCGACTCGGCGACGTTCGGCCGACCGAGCACGACGGTGACCGGGCCCTTGGCCAGCAGCTCGCCGGCGGCGGCGATCGCGTCGGGGGCGATCCCACCGACCTCACGCTCGCTCGAGCCGGCCAGCAGGGCGGCTACGACCTCGGCGGCCGTGCCCGGCTGGTGCAGCAGCGTGGACTTGGCCAGGCCCGACACGGAGCTGCGCTGCGAGGCGAGCTCCACGATCGTGGCGTTGTCGCGCGTGGCGGCGTGGCGGAGCCGCAGGAACAGGACCGGGAGCTCTTCCTTGATGTCCGGCGCGAGCAGCAGCACCGTGCCGCCGGGGGCGCACACGTCGTCGATCGTGGCCCGCGGCAGGCCGAGCACGATCTCCGCCGGGAGCCCGTCGCCGAGCTGGGCATCGACGTTGTCGGTGCCGATGACGCCCTTGGCCAGCTTGGCCCAGGCGTAGGCGTCCTCGTTGGTGAGCCGGGCGCCGCCGATGACCGCCACCCGCTCCGGGTCGGCGTCGCGCAGCGCGGCAGCGGCACGGGAGAGCGCCTTGCCCCAGCCGGCGCTGACCATCGTGTCGCCCTCGAGCACCATCGGGCCGCCGAGGCGGTCGGTGCTGTTGACGGACTCGAAGTCGAAGCGGCCCTTGTCGCAGAGCCACCCCCAGTTCACCGGGTCGACGTCGACGCCCTGGTAGCGCAGGATCTCGTTGCGGCTCGACTGCACGACCACCCGGCAGCCCACGGAGCAGGTGGTGCAGGTCGACTCGACCTGCTCGAGGTCCCACGGTCGGGCCTTGAAGCGGTAGGGCGACGCGGTGAGCGCGCCCACCGGGCAGATCTGCACGGTGTTGCCGCTGAAGTAGTTGGCGAAGGGGTGGTCGGGGAACGTGTTGACCTCTGTCTGGTTGCCCCGCTCCTGGAAGTGGATGAGGGCGTCGCCGGCGACGTCCTTCGCGAAGCGGGTGCAGCGGTCGCAGAGGATGCAGCGCTCGCGGTCGAGGGCGATGAGGTCGCTGATAGGGATCGGCTTGGCGAAGTGCCGCTTCTCCTCGACCATGCGGCTCTCGCCGGGGCCGTGGGAGAGGGTCTGGTCCTGCAGGGGGCACTCGCCGCCCTTGTCGCACACCGGGCAGTCGAGCGGGTGGTTGATCAGCAGGAACTCCAAGACGCCGTCCTGGGCCTTCTTGGTGACCTCGCTGTCGGTGTCGACGACCATGTCGTTCGCCACCGGGATCATGCAGGCCGGCTGCAGGGCCGGGCCGCGACCGGTGTCGATCTCGACGATGCACATGCGGCACATGCCCACCGGCTCCATGCGCGGGTGGTAGCAGAACCGCGGGATGTAGGTGCCGGTGCGCTCGGCGGCCTCGATCACGAGCTCGCCAGGGGTCGCCTCGACGGGCTTGCCGTTGATGGTGAGCACGACGGTGTCGGGAGGTGCAGAGGTGTCAGACACCGGCAGCCTCCTCCTTCGGGGTGATGCCGGGCACGGGCACGTAGGCCTTGCCCGAGATGCGGACGGGCGACTCGGCGGTGCCACCGCAGTAGGCGATGAACTCGTCCTTGAAGCGCACGACCGCCGAGGCGATCGGCGAGACCGCCGAGGGGCCGAGCGGGCAGATGGTGGTCTGCTTCGGCGGCCAGGCGATCCCGGGGCTGATGTTGTCGCACACGTCGAGCAGCAGGCCGACGTCTTCCGGGCGGCCGTGGCCGTCGAGCATGCGGCGCATGATCTTCTCGAGCCAGCTCGTGCCCTCGCGGCACGGCGTGCACTTGCCGCAGCTCTCCCGGGCGAAGAAGCGCACGACCCGCCAGGCCGCCTTCACCGCGTCGGTGCTGTCGTCCATGACGACGATCGCTCCCGAGCCGAGCATGGATCCGGCCGCACCCACCGCACCGGCCTCGAGGGGCAGGTCGAGGTGCTCCTCGTAGAACCAGGGCGCGGAGGCTCCACCGGGGATGAACGCCTTCAGCTCGGCGCCGTCACGGATGCCGCCGCCGTAGACCGGGGCGTAGATGAGGTCGCGGAAGGTGGTGACGCCGAACTCGACCTCGTAGACGCCCGGGTTCCGGACGTGGCCCGACACCGCGAACATGCGGGTGCCGCGACTCGTCTCGGCGCCGAGCTCGGCGAAGGCTGCGCCGCCCTGGTTCATGATCCAGGGCAGGTTGGCGAGCGTCTCGACGTTGTTGACGACGGTGGGCTGGAGGTACAGGCCCTTGGCGGCGGGGAAGAACGGGGGCTTGAGGCGCGGCATGCCGCGGTTGCCCTCGAGCGACTCGATCAGGGCCGTCTCCTCGCCCACGATGTAGGCACCGGCGCCCCAGTGCAGCACCACGTCGACCGAGAAGTCGCTGCCCAGGATGTTCTTGCCGATGTAGCCGGCCGCGTAGGCGTCGTTGAGGGCCTGGGCGATCCGCTCCTGGGCCAGCGCCATCTCGCCGCGCACGTAGAGGAACGCCTGGGCGGCGCCGATGGCGTACGAGGCGATCAGCACGCCCTCGATGAGCTGGTGCGGGTCGCGCTCCATGAGGAGGCGGTCCTTGTAGGTGCCCGGCTCCGACTCGTCGCCGTTGACCACGAGGTAGCGCGGCCAGACGCCGGGCGGGCAGAAGCCCCACTTGGTGCCCGCCGGGAAGCCGGCGCCGCCGCGGCCGAGCAGGCTGGCCGTCTTGACGTGGTCTCCGACCTCGGTGGGAGCCATGCCGAGAGCAGCCCGCAGGCCGGTGTAGCCGCCGGTGGCGAGGTAGCGGTCGATGGTGTGGCTGTCGTCGTGGTCGAAGCGCGCCGTGATGATCTTGGGGGCGTCGGTGACTGCCATCAGCTGCTCGTCTCGGCTTCGGTGGCGGGGCGGCGGAGCCACACGGGCTCCTCGCTCTCGCCGGGCACGGCGTTGCCGGCGCGGCGGTCCTGGGGGATCTGCTGGCGGACGCGGGCGAGGGTGCCGTGCTTGGGCACCTCGTGGGCCCGCCGGCCGTTGCGCAGGTCGTCGATGAGGTCGTCGGCCGCCTCGGGGGTGACCTTGTAGAAGTAGCGGTAGTTCACCTGGAGGCACGGGGCCTCGGTGCAGGCGGCTATGCACTCGACGTCTTCGAGGGTGAAGGTGCCGTCGGCGGTGGTGCTGCCGGGCTTCACGCCGAGGCGGTCCTCGAGGTGGTGCAGCAGCTCCTCGCCGCCGAGCAGGAGGCAGGCGATGTTGGTGCAGACGTTGACGACGTAGTCGCCGACGGGCTCGCGCTTGAACATCTCGTAGAACGAGCAGGTGCCGAGGACCTCGGCCGGGGTGACCCCCACCAGCTCTGCGATGTGCTCCATCGCATCGTTCGCGACGTAGCCGTCCTGCTCCTGGGCCAGGTGCAGCAACGGGATGAGTGCCGACTTCGGCCGCGGGTAGCGGGAGATGATCTCGGTCGCGGTGAGCAGCGAGGCCTCTGAGAACCGGGCCATCAGCGATCCACCTCGCCCATGATGGGATCCACGCTGGAGATGATGGCGACGGCATCGGCGATGAGGCCGCCTCGCATCATGTGGGGGAGCGTCTGGAGGTTCACGAAGCTGGGGCCGCGGATGTGCATGCGGTAGGGCTTGGCCGAGCCATCGCTCACGATGTAGCAGCCGAGCTCGCCGCGGGGCGATTCGACGGAGGCGTAGGCCTCGCCCTCGGGCACCTTGAAGCCCTGGGTGAAGATCTTGAAGTGGTGGATGAGGGCCTCCATCGACTCGTCGATGCGGGCCCGCGGCGGTGGGGTGACCTTCTTGTCCTGGATGCGGTAGTCGCCCTTCGGCATGCGGTCGAGGACCTGGTGGATGATCTTCACCGACTCCCGCACCTCGTTGAGCCGGATGGCGTAGCGGTCGAAGCAGTCGCCGTACTCGCCCACGAGGACGTCGAAGTCGACCTCGTCGTAGCGCAGGTAGGGCTCGTCGCGCCGGAGGTCCCAGGGCACGCCGGTGGAGCGCAGGATGGGGCCGGTGGCGCCGAGGGCGATGGCCTCCTCGGCGGTGATCACGCCGACGCCTTGGAGTCGCTCGCGCCAGATCGGCTGGTTGGTGAGGAGCACGTCGTACTCATCCAGGCTCTCCGGGAGGCCGTCGAGCCAGCGCAGGATCGCGTCCCGCCACCCGTCGGGCAGGTCGGCCGCGACGCCACCGGGGCGGATGAAGTTGTGGTTCATCCTCAGGCCGGTGATGAGCTCGAGGATCCGCAGGCCCTCCTCGCGGTCGCGCCAGCCCCACAGCATCATCGACACGGCACCGAGGTCCATGCCGTTGGTGGCGAGGAACAAGGTGTGGCTGGTGATCCGGTTGATCTCGGTGAGGAGC
>DATCYI010000184.1:0-6335 GCA_036570385.1 Acidimicrobiales bacterium
GCCTCGGTCGGCAGCGGGAACGAGTCGATCTGGACCGGCTGGGGGGCTTGGGGGGTGAGCTCGGGCAGGCCGAGCACGAAGGGCTCCTCGTCGGCGGTGCCCAGGTCGCTGTCGTCGGTGCTCTCCAGGTCGAGGATGCTCTCGGCCTCGGCGCTCGGGCGGCCGTGGTCCTTGAGGGCGGGGCCCACGGGGCGCGGGGCGTAGTCGTCGAGCCCGGCGTCTCGGACCATGCGGTCGAGGACGCCCGCGAACCCGACGTCTTCGGTCGAGATGCGGGGCTGGCTGGCGACCGGCTTGGCGATCGGCGTCGGGGTCTCGGCCTTGGCAGGATCGGCCGTGAGCGGTGCGGCGCGTCGGGTGCGAGACGTGGTCTCGGCCGCAGCCGTGGGAGCGGCGGCCGGTCGGCGGGCGCCCTCGGGCACCTCCACGACGACCTCGAACACCTCCTTGGCGAAGAAGCCTGCGAAGCCACCTGAGCGCAGCTTGTTGGCCGCCACGATGGTGGCGTCGGGACCGAGCTCCTGGGGGACTCGGGCGAGGAGGGCCTCGAGATCGGGGCCTTCGAGGGTGTGGGTCACGGTCGGCATGTGGGCTCCTGGTGGGTTCGCTGGCCTAGCCGGCGGTCTGGGCGAGGGCGGTGGGGGACAGGTCGATCACACCGATCGCGTCGACCTGCACGGTGCGGTCGAGCTCGGCGTAGGACATGACGGCGAGGTCCGGATCGACGGTTCGCAGGAGGCGGCGCAGCGGGCTGCGCAGCCCGGCCGAGCAGACCAGCACCGGGCGGCGCCCTGTCTGCTCGACGTCGCGGACGGCCTGGGTGATGCTGCTCATGACCCGCTCGGTGGTCTCCGGGTCGGCGGCGAGGATCGGGCCCGACTCGGTCGGCCGGATCGCGTCGACGAGACCGTGCTCGAGCATCGGATCGAGGGTCACGACGGGGAGCCGGTTCTCGTGCATGTGCGATGCGGCGATGGCCGGCCCGATGGCCGTGCGCACGGCTTCCGTCAGGGCGACCGGGTCACGGGTGGTGCGGGCCCGCTCCGAGAGCACCTCGAGGATGCGGACGAGGTCGCGGATCGGAACCTGCTCGTCGAGCAGCGCCTGCAGGACCGTCTGCACCTCGGCCAGCGTGAGGCCGGCGCCGGTGAGCTCCTCGGCCACGATGGGGTCGGACGACCGCACGCCGTCGACGAGCAGCTTCACGTCCTGGCGGGACAGGAGGCGGGCGGCGTTGGCTCGCACGACCTCGGCGAGGTGCGCGGTGATGACCGATCCGCGGTCGACGACGGTGGCGCCGGCGGCCTCGGCCTGGGTGGCCATCTCGGCGGGCACCCAGGTCGCCTCCATGCCGAACACGGGGTCGATGGTGGACTGACCGGGCAGACCAGCGGGGCGCTCGCCCAGGACCAGCACCATGCCGGCTGGGGCCTCGCCTTGGGCGACGGGCACGCCATGGACCCGGATCACGTAGGCGTTGCCAGGCAGATCGATGTTGTCGCGGGTGCGCACCGGCGGGATGACGAGTCCGAGGTCCATGGCGACCTTGCGGCGCAGCGAGCGCACCCGGTCGAGGAGGTCGCCACCGCGGGCTGCGTCGACGAGGTCCATGAGGCCGTAGGCGATCTCCAGCTCGATGGGATCGACCCGCATGTCGGAGGCGATGGCCTCGGGGGTGTCCTTCGAGACCGGGGCAGCGGCGGCGGCCTCGCCGGCGGCGAGCTCGAGGACCTCTGTCTCGTTGCGGCCCTTGGAGCGGGTGGCGGCGATCCACAGCGCACCGGCGATGAGGATGAACGGGATCTTGGGGAGCCCGGGGATGATCGCCATGCTCGCCACGGAGATGGCGGCGATCCGCAGCGCCCGGTCCTGGTTGCCGAACTGCGACACGACGTCGGAGCCGAGGTCGGCATCCGAGGCCGCTCGGGTGACGATGAGGCCGGAGGCCACCGAGATGAGCAGGGCGGGGATCTGCGAGACGAGGCCGTCGCCGACGGTGAGGAGGCTGTAGGTCTCGATGGACTCGCCGAGGCTGAGCCCGTTCTGCATCACGCCGACGATGAAGCCGCCGAAGAGGTTGATGATCGTGATGATGATGCCGGCGATGGCATCGCCCTTCACGAACTTCGAGGCACCGTCCATCGCACCGTAGAAGTCGGCTTCGGCGGACACCTCGCGGCGGCGGGTGCGGGCCTGGTCCTCGGTGATGAGCCCCGACGAGAGATCGGCGTCGATCGCCATCTGCTTGCCGGGCATCGCGTCGAGGGTGAAGCGGGCGCCGACCTCGGCGACTCGGCCGGCACCGTTGGTGATCACCACGAACTGGATGACCACGAGGATGAGGAAGATCACGAGGCCGACGATCACGGAGCCGCCGATCACGAAGTGACCGAAGCTCTCGATCACCTTGCCGGCGAAGCCGTCGAGCAGCACCAGGCGGGTCGAGCTCACGTTGAGCGACAGGCGCGCCATCGTCGCCACCAGGAGCAGCGACGGGAAGATCGAGAAGTCGAGGGGGCGCTTGACCGACATGGCGGTCAGCAGGATCACCACGGCGCCGGAGAGGTTGGCGACCAGCAGCAGGTCGAGGATCATCGCCGGCAGCGGGATGACCATCATCATGATGATCCCGATGATCGCGGCGGGGACAGCGAACTGTCCGATGCGGCTGGCGGGCCTGGTGGGCACTGACGGCGGTCCTCAGAGTCGAGAGCAGAGGGGTCGCCGTCCGGTGGCGCAGATCGCTGGGCCATCCTGGCCGCAGCCCACCAATCGGCCGGTCAGCGCACGGGTTGAGGGATTCGCAGGATTCCGCCCATCGTGTTCCTGTTGCCGAGCCGGCTGAGGAAGGCGAGCACGCGGGCCACCGCCTCGAAGAGGTCGGCAGGGATCTCACCGCCGAGCTTCACGGTCGACTCGATGGCCCTCGCCAGCGGGATGTCCTGGACCAGGGGCACGAAGCTCTTCTCGGCCTCCTCGCGGATGCGGCGGGCGACCTCCCCCTTGCCCTTGGCGACGACCCTGGGCGCGCCCGTGCCGGGCACGTAGCGCAGGGCCACGGCGACGTGGGTGGGGTTGACGAGCACGACGTCGGCGTCGGCCACCGCGGCGATCATGCGGTTCCGGCCGATGGACATCTGCCGCTGGCGGATCTGGCCCTTCATCTGCGGGTCGCCATCGGACTGGCGGTGCTCGTCCTTGACCTCTTGCTTCGTCATCTTCATGCCCTGCATGACCTTCTTGCGCTGCATGCCGTAGTCGACGGCTGCGATCAGCAGGCCGAGGTAGGCCGTGTTGCGGCAGATCTGCAGTGCGGTGGCCGCCACCGCAGGCGTGACCTGCGCGATGTCGAGCCGGCCGCTGGCCACCAGCTCCTCCGTGAGGTTCTGCAGGGGCGGCCAGGCGACGTACACGAGGGCCGCGACCTTGAGCGTCGACTTGGCGGCCTGCCAGAGGCCCTGCGGGCTGAAGATCCGCTTGATCCCCTGGAAGGGGTTGAGGCGCGACGGCTTGGGCTTGAGCAGCGAGAGGGATGCGAAGCCGCCGGTCTGGGCCACGTAGCCGATGATGCCTACGGCCATCATGGCCCCCGTGAGGGGCAGGATGGCGAGGAAGGCGCCCTTGAGAGCGTCGCCGAACATCTGCAGCGCCACGCCCTCCTCCGGGCGGGCGATGGCGTCCTTCATCTGGGCCAGGACCTTGCCCAGAGCGCTGCTCGCGCGGTGGACGGTCAGCTCGAGGAGGTAGGAGGCCACCAGGATCTGCACCCACGTGATGAGCTCTGGCGACTTTGGTATCTGGCCGTCCTTGCGGGCCTTCTTCTTCTTCTTTGGTGTCGGGGCCTCTGTCTTGTCGTCCTTGGCCATCAGCCCAGCCCCACCACTGTCAGCCCGTCGTGCACGATGCGATCGGTGAGGGTGGACACCGCACCCGGCAGCAGGGGAAGGGCCAGGCCGGTGAGGGTGAGGGTCAGGAGGATCTTCACCGGGAGCCCGAGCACGAACACGTGCATCTCGGGGGCGGCGCGGCTCAGGAGGCCGAGGGCGACGTCGGCGAGGAACAGGGCAGCGAGCAGCGGGGCGGCGATCTCGATGGCTGCGAGCACCAGGAGCGCCACGTCGTCCATCAGCACGTGGGCGAGGCTGCCGGTGGGCAGACCCATGGCCGGCACCGCGTCGAAGGAGCGGAGGAAGCCCCGCACGAGGAGCAGGTGGCCACCGATGACGAACAGCAAGGTGGTGGCGAGGAGGTTGTAGAAGCGGCCGAAGAGGCTCGTCGACACACCGCTCTGCGGGTCGAACACCTGGGCCATGGCGAAGCCGCCGAAGAGGTCGAGGATCCCGCCGGCGGCCTGCAGGGCGGCGAAGATCACTACCCCGATGAAGCCCATGGTCACGCCGATGGCGACCTGGGTGCCCGCGGCCATGATCAGATCTGCGGCGTCGAGCGACACGGCCTGCTCGCGGAGGCCGTCGCCGACCCCGAGCGTGAGGGCCGTGGCCAGCCCGAGCTTGATCCGCGTGGGGATCGAGCGGGTCGCGAAGGGCGGGATGATCATGACCCATGCGATGGCGCGGATGAGGGCCAGCAGGTAGCCCACCGCCATCGCCGGATCGATCACGATGCCCATGACGCCTCGATCAGCGGATGAGGTCGGGGATCAGGGCGAACAGGTGGTTCGTGAAGCCGATCAGCTCGCTCAGCATCCAGTTGCCCGAGAACAGGATGACCACCGCGACGCCGGCCAGCTTGGGCACGAAGGTGATGGTGTGCTCCTGCACCTGGGTGACGGACTGCACGAGCGACACCCCGAGCCCGAGGGCGAGGGTGACGAGCAGGATCGGCGCGCTGATCTTGGCGGCGATCATGAGCGTCTGGGTGGCGATCTCGATGACGTTGGTGTCGTTCACGGGTTCCTCTGGCGGGTCGGGTTCACGGGCGCGGACGGGTCGCGTCGCTAAGGGGAGAAGGAGGTCAGGAGCGACTTGACCACCAGGGCCCAGCCGTCGACCATCACGAAGAGCAGGAGCTTGAAGGGCAGCGACACGAGGGTCGGCGGCAGCATCATCATTCCCATCGACATCAGCGACGAGCTGACGACGATGTCGATCACGAGGAACGGGATGAAGACGATGAAGCCGATGATGAAGGCCGTCTTCAGCTCCGAGAGCACGAACGCCGGCACGAGAGCGGTGAGGCTGACCTCGTCCTCGTCGGCGGGTCGCTCGTCGCCGGAGGCCGACACGAACAGCTCGAGCTCCTCGTTGCGGACCTGCTCGAGCATGAAGCTGCGGATCGGCACGACAGCGCGGTCCCAGGCCTCGCCCTGGGTGATCTCCTCGTTGAGGAGCGGCTGAAGGGCCTCCTCGTTCATCTCGGTGAGGGTCGGGGCCATCACGAAGAGGCTGAGGAACAGGGCCAGGCCGGCCAGCACCTGGTTCGGTGGGACGCCCTGCAGGCCGAGCGCGTTGCGGGTGAGGGTCAGCACGATCACGATGCGGGTGAAGCTCGTGACCATGATCAGCAGCGCCGGCGCCACCGACAGCAGCGTCAGGCCGATGATGATCAGGACGCTCTGGCTGGGAGCGCCTTCGACGTCCGGCAGCTCGAGGGTCACCGATGCGTCGTCGTCGGGCTGGCCGGGGGTCGGGACCGACGGCGGGACGGGCGCCTCCTGGGCCTGAGCGGGCTGGCTGCTCAGGACGACTGTGAGGATGGCGACGAGCACCAGGGCGAGCAGGCCGCCCGCGCGACGGGCGCGGTCGTACCCGCTGGTGCGGGGGGAGGGGGTCATGGGGTCCGGGTGGAGGTCAGGAACGCCGGGCGGTGCGGTCTCGCAGCGCCTCGACGATGGCCGTCCATGCCGGACTGGCGGAGGAAGGACCCTCCGCCGGAGACGCCGTCCTTGGCGTCTCGGGAGCAAGCGGCACGAGGACGTCAGGGTCCTCCTCGGCCAACAAGGTGATCGACTGGTCCGTGACGCCGAGCACCAGGGCCCGGTTGCCGGCACGGATGACCGTGATGCTCGAACGCCGTCCTACGGGTTGGCGGAGCAGCACCTCGACCTCGGCCGGGCCACGACGGCGCCGGCCGCCACCGCTGGTGCCGCGCTGGAGGAGACCCGCAGCGACGCGGACCAGCACGAGCACCACGCCGAGGGATACGGCGAGACGGAGGAAGAGGGAGAAGACGGAGACGTCCACGGGTGGGCAGCGGTCCTAGACGGACCGGTCCTCCTCGTAGCCGATGACGTCGGTGATGCGGATGCCGAACTCCTCGTCGATCACGACGACCTCGCCGCGAGCGATGAGGGTGCCGTTCACGAGCACGTCGAC
>DATCYI010000185.1:0-2604 GCA_036570385.1 Acidimicrobiales bacterium
AAGCAGCAGCGGGCGCTGACCCGCCACGGCATGGTCGGCTCGATGGGCCAGGTCGGCTCCGCCGGCGACAACGCGGCGATGGAGTCGTTCTTCGCGCTCCTGCAGAAGAACGTGCTCGACCGTCAGCGCTGGGCCACCCGAGACGAGCTCCGGCTCGCGATCGTCACCTGGATCGAGCGCACCTACCACCGCCGACGCCGCCAGACCCGCCTCGGCCGATTGACCCCGATCGAGTTCGAAACCATCATCAAACCCGCCGCCACTCAAGCGGCCTGCCCCCACACCCAAACTGTCACCGGATCACGCAGCAGTCCCCTGCGCCCGTAGCTGATCGTCTGCGCTGGTGGCATGAACGCACCTGCTCACAGCCCGATTCTCGCGCCTGCGTCAAGCGCTTCGTAGGTGCTCGTGGGCACGAAACCCGGGGCGCTTCAGGCACAGTGTTGGGATGGACACCGATGAGGGCCTGCCCAGTGCTGACGACCACGCAGACCTGCCTGCGCGCATCGAGGCGGCGGCAGCACTGAACCGTCTGGGCCATGCGCTCGTGGGACATCGGGCCAGGACCGACGTGCTCGAGCGCATCGCAGTCGCGGCCGACGAGCTTGCCGCGCGCATCGAGCTCGAGGCCATGCGCGAGCGGGGCAGCGAGGTGGGTGCAAGCTCGCGCTTCGTCGATGCCGCGCTCGGACGACGCCCGCTCGGTGAGGTGGTGGAGGACGGTGCGTTCTTGGACATCTTCCACGACTCACCAGTCTCAGGATCTGCCAACCCACTGAGCATCGGTCTGCGTATCCGCCAGGACCGCGACCAGGCCGTCGGGGTGGTCACGCTCGACCGGGGATGGGAGGGCGCGCCGGGCCGCAGCCACGGTGGGATCGTGGCATCGTGCGTGGACGAGACCTACGGCGGGCTGTTGCCCGTGATTGGCGAGATGGCCTTCACCGGCGAGCTGTCTCTTCGTTACGAGGCGGCATGTCCGATGGGCGTTCCCCTGGAGTTCCGGGCCTGGCTCGACAAGCGAGACGGACGGAAGCTCCACTTGCGTTGCACTGGCACGGCGCAGGGCGAGGTGTTCGTCCGCTCCTCCGCGCTCTTCATCGCCGTCGATCTGGAGCGATTCCGCCCCCAGTGATTCGCGAGCCGCTCAGGCGGTGTCCGCCGCCTCCTCGGCGAAGCGGACCACCACGTCGGCGTACTCGTTGACGATGTCCATGACGACCAGGCCGGCCTTCTTGGACACGTTCATCTGGCCCACGACCTGGCCCACGAAGTAGGTGGCCAGCTCCTGGGCACCGGACCCCGGCGTGTTGGCCGCCCGGTTGATGCGGGCCTGCGCCTCGGACACGAGCAACGGCTGCAGTGGCATGCCGAGCGGGCCCGGCCCTTCGGCGCGCTCCCACTCCTCGGTCCACCTGGTCTTGAGCATCCGCGCCGGCTTGCCGGTGATGGAGCGCGAGCGCACGGTGTCCTTCGACCGGGCGGCCAGGTACTTCTCCTTGATGACCGGCTGGGTCTCGGCCTCCTCGGTGGTGAGCCACACCGACCCGCACCACACGCCCTGGGCCCCCAGCGCCATGGCAGCCGCGACCTGGCGCCCGTTGCCGATCCCGCCGGCGGCGAGCACGGGCGTCGGGGCCACGGCGTCGACCACCTCGGGCACGAGGACCATGGTGGCGACCTCACCGGTGTGGCCGCCGCCCTCGGTGCCCTGGGCGACCACGATGTCGACGCCGATCTCCGTGTGCCGGATGGCGTGTTCCTTGGTGCCGGCCAGGGCGGCCACCAGGACGTCGGCGGCATGCGCCCGCTCGACCAGGGCGGCCGGAGGCGGGCCGAGGGCGCTGGCGATGAGACGGATCGGGTGGTCGAAGGCCACGTCGAGCAGGGGTTCGTAGCCCTTCGGGGACACGTTCATGCCGCCCAGCCGGGACACCGCCTCGCGCTGCTCGTCATCGAGCTCGGGCACCTGGTAGCGGGCCATGATGTCGTCGACGAATGCCTGCTGCTCGGCCGGCAGCAGCTGGCGGAGGGCGTCGCGGTCGAGTCCGCCCTCGTCGGCACCCTCGTACTTCTGGGGTAGGAGAAGATCGATGCCGTAGGGCTTGCCTCCGACGTGCTCGTCGATCCAGGTGAGATCGATCTCGAGCTGCTTGGGCGTGTGGGCCACGGCGCCGAGCACTCCGAAGCCGCCGGCGTTGGTCACTGCCGCGACGACGTCGCGGCAGTGGCTGAAGGCCAGGATCGGGTACTCGACGCCGAACATGTCGGCGACTGCGGTCTTCATCTGCATCGACCCCCTGTTGTGCGGTGCTTCAGAACGTGATCGGCACGCAGCGCGGGCCGCGCACCTGTCCGCCGGTCCAGGTGACGGCGTCGGGATCGGAGAGCTGGAACGTCGGGATCCGTTCGAGGAGGACCTCGAGGGCGACCTTGATCTCCATGCGGGCGAGGTTGGAGCCGAGGCACCGGTGGATGCCGGAGCCGAACGCGAAGTGGCGGTTCTTGGCCCGGTCGATGATGAACCGGTCGGCGTCCTCGAACATCTCGGGATCGTGGTTGCCCGCCGGGAACGCCATGAGGACCTTGTCGCCCTCCTGCATC
>DATCYI010000186.1:0-3536 GCA_036570385.1 Acidimicrobiales bacterium
GTCTGTGCAGGCCGCGAAGTCCTTGCCGGCGAGCACCTCCTGGTCGCTCCAGCGCACGGCCTCGACCGGCTCGCGGCCGGGTTCGCCCTGGACTCGGGTGCCGGCGTCCGCGCCGACGAGGACCGGCACGTCCTGCTCGACCTGCGACGCCGGACGGGCCGGGAGCCGCACGTCGCCGTCGAAGGTCGCGGCGAACACGCTGTCGTAGGCGGCCACGTCCTCCGGGCGGTGCACGAGGGTGGCCCGGCCGGCCCAGTAGACCGCCGAGCGCTGCGCGATCCCCACCTCGGCCAGCGCGGCAGCGAAGGCCAGCGTGCTGTCGGGCGGCGCGGGCACGCCGAGGTCTCGGAGCGATCGGGTCATGGTGACCACCAGCGACTCCACCGAGTGCGCCTCGGTGGTCACGAGGCCGACCGCTCGGTCGCGGCCTGCACGAGGCCGTCGAGGCCGGCGTCGAGCACGCGCTCCTGGTCCTCGCGGTACTTGAGGACGGTGCCCAGGGTGTTCTTGACGGTGACCTCGTCGAGGGCGCCGAGGCCGAGGGTCGACAGCGCGAGAGCCCAGTCGATCGTCTCAGCCACGCCCGGCGGCTTGTACAGGCCGAGCCCGCGGAGGCCCTCGACCGCGGCAGCGACCTGGCGGGCCAGGCGCTCGGTCACGCCGGGGGCGCGCAGGCGCACGATGGCCACCTCCCGCTCGAGGTCGGGATGGTCGACCCAGTGGTAGAGGCAGCGCCGCTTCAGCGCATCGTGGAGGTCGCGGGTGCGGTTGGACGTGATGACGACGATGGGTGGGACGTCGGCCTTGAACGTGCCGATCTCGGGGACCGTCACCGACCACTCGGCGAGCAGCTCCAGGAGCAGGGCCTCGAACTCGTCGTCGGCCCGGTCGAGCTCGTCGATCAGGAGCAGCCGCGGGCCCGCACCCTGCGTGGGCGCGATGGCCTGGAGCAGCGGGCGGCGCACGAGGAAGCGCTCCGTGTACAGCTCGCTCTCCAGCGCGTCGGACCCGCGCGCCGTCGCGTCGCCCGTGGCCTCCGCGGTGCGGAGGTGGAGCAGCTGGCGGGCGTGGTCCCACTCGTACATGGTCTGCGCGGCGTCGAGCCCCTCGTAGCACTGGACACGGATGAGCTCGCCGCCGGTCCAGCGGGCCAGCGTCTTGGCCACCTCCGTCTTGCCGACGCCGGCCTCGCCCTCGAGCAGCAGCGGGCGCTGCAACCGCAGGGCCAGGAACGCCGCGGTGGCGAGGCCCTCGTCGGCGAGGTACCCGTGGTCGGCGAAGGCGCGCTGCAGCGCCGCCACGTCTGCCACCCCCGCCACGTCTGCCACCCCCGGTTCCACGATCCGACGCTACTGCTCGCCGGCGCTGCCGCCGCCGGGACGCCGTCCGGCCCGGACCGCCTCGTCGATCATTCCGATCACCCAGGTGATGCCCTCGACGGCGTCCTCCGGGTCGAGGTCCCAGTCGGCCACGAGCCGCTCGTAGGCGGCGACGCTCCAGAGCACGTCGAACATCGCCGCCGCGACCTTCTGGTCGGACTCGGACCAGGCTCCGGTACGGGCCGTCACCGCCCGCAGCAGCGCGTCGCGCGTGCGCTGGCCCATCGCGCTGAGAGTCGGATCCAGCTCGGGTCGGGCCTCGATCGGGTGCGACGAGACGGTCTCGAAGATCTTGGCCGTGACGCCTCTGATCTGGTCGAGCTCCAGGCCCTCGAGGTCGATGCCCGCCTGCTCCTCGAGGCGGCGCATCACCGCGTCGTGCAGGCCTCGCTCGTTGCCGAGGTGGCGGTAGACGGTCCGCTCGTTGACACCTGCTCGCTCCGCCACGGCGCGGATGGTGAGCCCCCGCCAGTCGCGGATCGACGAGCCCTGGAGCAGCTCGCAGCCGGCGGCGACGATGCGGTCGCGCGTCAGCGCCGCCCGCTCGCGCCGCAAGGTGCTGTCGTAGGACCGCCGCTCGCGGGAGCCCCCTGACTGCTCGGCTACCTCAGCTGCGCGAGCCACCACTAGGGGATGGAGACTGGCAGCGTCTGCCAGCCCCGGACCGTTGACGTGGTCGAGAGCTGGGCGCGATCGGTGTCGACGGTCCACTCGGGGAAGCGGTCGAGCACCTCGTCCAGCGCGATGCGGGCCTCGAGCCGGGCCAGCGCCGCCCCGAGGCAGTAGTGGGGGCCGTAGCCGAAGGTGAGGTGCGAGCCGATGTTGCGATGGATGTCGAAGCGGTCGGGATCGGGGTGCCTGCGCTCGTCGCGGTTGGCGGCACCGATGAGCAGCAGCATGGCGCTGCCGGCCGGCACGGTCTGGTCGTAGAGCTCCACGTCCTTGGCGACGTAGCGGGCCACGTGCGGCGCGATGGGCTCGTAGCGCAGCACCTCCTCGACCGCGTTGGGGATGAGCGAGCGGTCCTCGACCAGCTCTCGGCGCTGATCCGGGTGGTCGCCGAGCACCTTTCCAATCCAACCGATGAGGCGCGTCGTCGTCTCGTTGCCCGCACCCGCGATCACCGAGATGTAGATGAGCAGCTCCTCCCGCGCTAGCCGGCGCACGGTGCCCGTCTCGTCCTCGAACTCGACGTTCAGGAGGTCGGTCATGATGTCGTCGGAGGGGTGCTCGGCCCGCCAGTCGATGTAGTCGTCGAACTGGCCGCGGTCGGTGACGAAGCCCTCCTCCACCTCGAGGGGCTTGCCGGCCTCGGTGCGCAGCTTCGCGTCGATCCCGTCGCGCACGGCCGCCTGATCGGCTTCGGGCACGCCGAGCAGCATGCCGATCACCCGCATGGGCATCTGCTTGCCGAGGTCCTCGATGAAGTCGAGCTCGCCGGAGCCGACGAAGGGGTCGAGCGCGTTGGCGCAGAACTCCCTGATCTGAGGCTCGAGCGCCGCCACCTTTCGGGGCGTGAACACCCGGGACATGAGGCTGCGGTGGATCGTGTGCGTCGGAGGGTCCTCGAAGATCACCACACCGGACGGCATCTCGATGTCGGCCTTGATCAGCTCGAGGATCCCGCCCTTGCCCGAGATGAACGTGTCGCGGTCGACGAGGGAGCGCTCGACGTCCTCGTAGCGGCTGAGCGCGAAGAAGTCGTGCGGCTCGTTGTAGTAGAGCGGCGCCTCGTCCCGCAGCCGTGCGAAGGCCGGGTACGGGTCGGCGTGGATCCCCGTGTCGTACGGGTCGTAGTACACGTCGCTCGAGCTCAAGACGCTCATCTGTGCCCCCTGTTCGACCGGCGCGCGAGGGGCGCCGGAAACAATTTCGTGCCAGGACGATGGCACGAATTGTATGGTGGGCGCAATCACCATCACATCGGTAGGAATCGCCGCTCTCCGCAACGAAGAGTGACGTGATCGGTGACCACGCCAACACCGCTCGGGCGGGGCGGCGTCCCTGGGGGGAGAGATCGATGACAGCTCCGGACACCACTCGACGGCGCGGTCGCGCTGGGCGCGGACGCATGCTGGCGGCCCTCGCTGCGGCGGCTCTGATCGCCGCCGGGTGCGGGGCCCGCTGGGACGACGACCAGCGCGCCGCGGTGCTGGC
>DATCYI010000187.1:0-3409 GCA_036570385.1 Acidimicrobiales bacterium
GGGGTTGGGGGCAGGGCGGCACGCACGGTGTGCACCCGTGCCCCCAACCTCAGGAGGCCGAGGCGTCGGCGAGCCAGACGTCGCGCCAGTCGACCGAGCCGTCGATGGCGTGGGTGAGGCCCTGGACGCGATCGGCGGCGACCACCTGCGTGCGGAACTGGAGGATCGGGACGACGACGGCGGCTTCGAGCACCGCGTGCTCCGCGTCAGCCCAGGCGGCCAGGCGCCCGGCGGGTGCCTCCGAGGACCGGGCGGCCGCCAGCAGCTTGTCGACCACCGGCGATGCGAAGCCGGTGACGTTGTCAGGCGCGTCGCCCGCGAACTGGGTGGCGAGATAGGCATCCGGCGAGGCGTAGACGCCGATCCAACCGAAGCTGAACAGCTCCTGCTCACCGGACACCACGAAGCGCTCGTAGTCCTCGATCGACCGGGGGCGAGGGGTGGCCGGGATGCCCACCGCTTCGAGCTGCTCCACCACGAGCTCGGCCATCTCGGTCTGGTCGGCCGAGTCGTCGAAGTCGACGTGCACCTCGGGCAAGTCGCCATCGGGGAACGCCTCGGCCAGCAGCTCCTCTGCTCGATCGGGGTCGTAGCCGCAGGCCTCGCAGCCGCGGCCAGAGTGGCCCCCGAGTCCGGCGGGGACGATCACCGGCAGCGGGTCGGCCACGTCGGCGTACACGGCTTCGACGATCGCCTCACGGTCGATCGCAGCGGCGATCGCACGGCGCAGCTCGATGCTGCCGAGCGCGGGAGCGTCGACGTTGAGACCGAAGTACACCACGGCGTGGAACGGAGCGAAGTGCTCGTCGCCGTGGCGCTCCACGGCGGACTCGACCTCGTCGGCCGGCACGGCAGCCCAGTCGACATCGCCGTCCTCGAAGGCCTCGTAGGCCGCCTCGACGTCGTCGTGTTCTGTCAGCTCGATCGAGTCGAGGTGCCCGTCGTCGCCGCGCCGGTCGAGCAGCAGCACCCCGTCGTCGAACGACGCCGGCTCCCACGCCCCGCTCAAAGCCAGCTCGGAGAGATCCGCTCCCTCCTCCCCCACTGCCTCCATGGCCGCCACGTCGACGATGCCGAACACCGGGCTGGCCAGCAGCTGCGGGAGGATGCTCATAGGTGAGGTGAGCTCGATGCGCACCGTGGCCGGGTCGGGAGCGGTGAGGCCGCTCAGGTGGTCGGCCGAGCCGTCCACCAGCGCTCTGAACCCTGCGATCTGCTCCAGGCGCAGCGCGGCCAACGAGCCTGTGCCAGCCGCGGCGACCCGCTCGAGCGAGGCGACGACATCTGTCGCGGTGATCGGCTCGCCATCGCTGAAGGTGGCCTCGGACGAGATCGTGAACTCCCACGAGTCCCTGGCCGCGCTCGGCGCCCAAGACGCTGCGAGGGCGGGCTGCGGTGTGCCGTCGGCGCTCAGCCGGGCGAGGCCGTCGTGGAGCAGGTCGAGCACCATGAGGTCGCTGGCCGACGCTAGAGATGCGTCGAGCGGGTCGATCAGGACCGGTCCCCCGAGGCCGATCCGCAGCGTGCCACCGTCGACGGGCTCAGAAGGGACGTCGACGGCGCCGGGATCGTCAGGGTCGTCGGAGTCGCCCGTGCAGGCTGCGACGAGCCCGGCGAGGGCCAGGACGGCGGCCGCTAGGCGCGCCGGCCGCCGGCGCCTGCGCGCGTCGAATGGTGTCTGACACCATTCGGCGCGCACTGGTCAGTCGAGGAGGAAGGCGAGGCCGGTGGTGGTGAACACGAACGCGAGCGCGATCACGACGGTGATGCGGTCGAGGTTGCGCTCTGCGGCTGCCGAGCCGAGGGCCGTCGCACCGACGCCGCCACCGAACATGTCGGAGAGGCCGCCGCCCTTGCCGCTGTGGAGCAGCACGAGGCCGATCAGCAGGAGCGAGAGGATGAGGTGGATTCCGAGGACGATGGGTTCGAGCACAGTTATCTCCTGGACGACAGCCCGGCGAGGCTAGACGACGTCGCGCTTGACGGCGAAGTGGCAGGCGACCGGATGACCGATGTCGCGGGGGTCGAGCGCCGGCTCTTCGTTGACGCAGGCGGACGTGTCCTCACCAGCGGCGTCGAGCTCGGCCTTGCGCCAGCAGCGGGTGCGGAAGCGGCAGCCTGACGGCGGATCGGCCGGCGAGGGCACGTCGCCCTGCAGGATGATCCGCTCACGGCTCTTCTCCCGGCGCGGGTCGGGCAGCGGCACGGCCGACAGCAGGGCCTGCGTGTACGGGTGCCAGGCGTTGCCGTAGATCTCGTCGCGGGTGCCGATCTCCATGATCTTGCCGAGGTACATCACGGCCACGCGGTCGGCGATGTGGCGCACCACCGAGAGGTCGTGGGCGATGAACACGTAGGCGAGGTCGAGCTCGGTCTGGAGCTTCTCCAGCAGGTTCACGACGCCGGCCTGGATCGACACGTCGAGAGCCGAGACGGGCTCGTCGAGGATGATCAGCTCCGGCTCCAAGGCCAGGGCCCGGGCGATGCCGACGCGCTGGCGCTGGCCGCCCGAGAACTCGTGCGGGAAGCGGTTGGCGTGCTCGACGGACAGGCCGACGACGGTCAGCAGCTCCTGGATCCGCGCCTTGATCTTGGCGTCGTCCCAGCCGAAGTGGACCTTCAGCGGCTCGGCCAGCGTGGCCCCGACGGTCATGCGGGGGTTGAGCGACGCGTACGGGTCCTGGAAGACGATCTGGAAGCGGCGGCGGGCCTTGGCCAGCTCGCGGCCGCGCATCTTGGAGAGCGACTCGCCGTCGAACAGCACCTCGCCCGAGGTGGGCTTGATGAGGTCGAGCAGCAGGCGCCCGGTCGTGGACTTTCCGCAGCCGGACTCGCCGACCAGGCCCAAGGTCTCGCCCTTGTCGACCTCGAGGGAGACGCCGGCCACGGCTGACACCCGGCCCACCGTGCGGCCGAGCACGCCGCCGCGGATGGGGAAGTCCTTGACGAGGTCGCGGGCTTGGACGAGGGGCTGGCCGGTGGTGGAGCTGGCGGCGGGAGCGCTGGTCACGTCGGTCACGCTTCGCCTCCCGCCCGGTCGTCGTCGCCCGCCGTGGTGCCGGTCGTCTGCGAGCCGATCCGCGGTTCGCCGGTGGTCTGGGTGCCGGCCGCCTGCGTCTCAGCGGCGCCGCTGGTCGCGGTCTCGAGGGTGGCGGGGTTCTGGTCGTCGGCTTCGAGGCCGGGCTGATCGTCGGTGTCGAGCCCGAGCAGGTCCGTGTCATCGATCTCGGCGCGCAGCGTCTCGATGGTGACCCCTTCGAGCGTCTCGGCGTAGTGGCAGGCCGACCGGTGGGCGTCCCCGGCGACCAGGCGCAGCTCGGGCACCTCTGTGTTGCAGAGGCCGGGCACGCGAGCGAAGCGGCAGCGGGGGTGGAACGCGCAGCCGGTGGGCCGCCTGATCAGCGACGGG
>DATCYI010000188.1:0-2337 GCA_036570385.1 Acidimicrobiales bacterium
CGGCGACGCGCGCCAGCGCCCGGCGCTCGCTGCCGAGGCGCCGGTGGCTGGATGTCGCGAGGTTGAGCAGGACGCGCCGGGTCCATGCCCCCGGCTTGTCGTAGCGGCCGATGCGGTCCCACTCACGGTGCGCTCGCAGCAGCGCCTCCTGGGCGAGGTCCTCGGCTCGCTCGTGACCGGCCACCGCAGCTGCGAGGGCGACCATCTGCGGCAGCTCGCGCCGGTAGAACACCGTGAACGCGAGCGGAGCCACCGGCGCCAGCGCCACCACGTCGTCCCCCGCCTGTAGCTCGGTCGGCTCGTCCACCCTGCGGACTCGAGCGGACAGGGGCTCGCCGCTGTCTCGCCGGCCGGATGACGTCCCTGGCGTCGTCCTCCCCCTCGCCGCCGCTAAGGCTGCGCCTTCGTCGTGCGTCCTAGCCACGAACGTCCCCGGCTCGCCGATCCAACGACTCCCCCTATCCGCTCGAGTCCGAAGCGCCCCCATCGGCCATCACACGCCCGATGGCCCCACCCGGTTTACCCGGTGGCACCCCGGGGCGCCGTCGGTGGACGGTCTCCTAGCCTCCGGGGCGTGTTCTACCTCGCCTACGCGGGCAGCTCGATCGATCCTTCTGCCGAGGGTCCGTGGGACGAGATCCTGCCGCTCGCCGATGGGCTCGCCTTCGTGCGCAGCGAGCTCCATCGGTCGGCCGTCTACCACGCCCTGAAGGATCTGCTCCCGGCCGGGACCGAGCTCCTCGTCGCCGAGCTGCACGAGGTGCCCAAGTTCAAGGGCATGGCGCCCGGCGCGCTGGCCTGGGCTCGGCGCAACATCTCGACGACGGGGAGCTGAGTCACCCGGGGCCCGTACCCTCAGCGTGGCCCGCGGCGGCCGGCGAAGGGCCGGTCGGGACGCTCGCCATCGATCATCGCGGCCACCCGCTCGTCGAGGTCGGCGGCGATCTCGTCGGCCTGCTCCTGGCTGAGGTGGCCGTCGGCGACGGCCTCGGCCAGGTGCTCCTGGTGGGCGGCGACGAGCGCGTCGACGATCCCCTCCAGGTCGACGCCGGCGGCGTCGGCCAGCTCCGCGATGGTCTGGCCGTCGTGCAGGGCGTCCCGCAGCTCGTCGTCGGTCATGCCGAGCGCCTCCGCGGCGGCCTCGAGGCCGGGGCCGGGGCCGCGGCGCTCCGGTCGGGCATCCTGCAGCGCATCCTCCACCGCGTCGGCCTGGTCAGCGGTGATGGTGCCGTCGGCGACGAGGGGCTCGAGGGCGTCCTCCACCCAACCTGAGCGCTCAGCGTCGCTTGCTCCGGCGAGCGAGGGGGTGCCGAGAGCGGCGCCGCTCAGGCCCCCGACGGTCAGAGATGCCGCGACGGCGGCGGCGGTGATCGACTTGCGCATGGTGGTCTCCTTCTCGTTGCACCCCCGCCGATCGGGGGCGACGAGAGCACCATGCAAGCCCCGCCTGGGAGAGCCCTGGGAGCGACCGGAGAACCTCCCCAGCGCCCGGATGTCCTCAGCGGGCTCTCAGGTGCTTCCCAGGTTCCGGTGCCACGCTGGTGGCCAGGAGGAGCCATGCCCACCAACCGCGCCGCTCGCATCGTCGTCGTCGACGACGAGGACAACATCACGTTCCTGCTCGACGCGACGCTGCGTCACTTCGGCTACGAGGTGCACGTGGCCAAGACCGGGCGGGAGGCCCTGGCCCTGGTCGGCGAGGTCGACCCCGACCTCGTGCTGCTCGACGTGATGCTGCCCGACCTCGACGGCTTCGAGGTGGTGAGGCGGCTGCGCTTCGAGGGCGCCCAGGTCCCGGTGCTCTTCCTCACCGCTCGCGACACGACCGGCGACATGGTGCGGGGTCTGACCCTCGGCGGTGACGGCTACATCAAGAAGCCGTTCTCGATGGAGGAGATCGTGGCCCAGATCAAGGCCATGCTCCGGCGCAACGGCCACCAGACGAGCACAAGCAAGCTGGGCTTGGCCGACCTCGAGATGGACGACGACGCGCACCTCGTGCGCCGCGCCGGACAGGTCGTCGACCTGTCGCCCACCGAGTACAACCTCCTGCGCTTCCTGCTCGTGAACGCCGGTCGGGTGCTGTCGCGCGAGCAGATCCTCGACCACGTGTGGCAGTACGACTTCGGCGGCAACTCCGCGGTGGTCGAGACCTACATCAGCTACCTGCGCAAGAAGATCGACTCGCTCGGTCCTCCGCTCATCAAGACCGTGCGGGGCGTCGGCTACGCGCTGCGCGTCGAGTAGGCGTCGCTCGTGTCGCTCCGCCGCCGGGTGCTGCTCGGCTTCGCGCTCGTGGCCGCGGTGCTGCTGGTCACCAACGTGGCGCTCGCGTCG
>DATCYI010000189.1:0-1521 GCA_036570385.1 Acidimicrobiales bacterium
GGAGGTCGACAGTGACGCGGTCGCCCACCTGCGGCGCACCCGCGAGCCCGCCGACGAGGGCGCCGACGGACACCACCTCGCCGGCCACCTCGTGGCCCGGCGCGACGGGGTAGATCTGCTTCTCGCCCGAGAAGAGGCGCCGCTCCATCGTGCAGAGCCCGCAGGCGCCGATCCGCACGAGCAGCTCGTCGGGTGCGAGGTCTGGGGTCGGCTCCTCGCGGAGCTCGACCTGGCCGGGGGCGGTGACGACGGCGACCTTCAAGATGTCCTTCTCTCGTCCTGGGGGTGGGATGCGCTCATCATGCGTGGTGGTGCACGACGGGCCAACGGTGCGGGATCTCGATGCCGGCGCGCGCCACGATGGCGCGTGACGCGTCCTTGGCGGCCGCGGCGAGCGCCAGCTCGTCAACCCTGGTGCTGCGTCCGTCGCGCACGACGACGTCTCCGCCGACGACGACGTCGCGCACGGTGCGCCCGTCGGTGCCCCACACGAGCTGCAGGGCCACGTCGCCGTCCGGCGCCCACTGCGGCCCGGATGCGTCGTGGACCACAAGGTCGGCCAGCTTGCCGACCTCGAGGGACCCGATGCGGCTGTCCATGCCCACGGCGGCGGCGCCGGCGATGGTCGCCCACTCGAGGGCGTGGTGGGCGGAGAACCACGTGGGATCGATCTTGGTGTCCTTCGCCAACCCGGTGGCCAGCGCCGCCTGCCGGAGGATGTCGACGGTGTCAGAGGCGTTGGTGGCGTCGCACCCGAGGGCGATGCGACCGCCGCGCAGGGAGATCTCGGCGTGCCGGCCGTTCGCGGTGAGGCCCTGACCTAGGCGCAGGTAGGCCCACGGGCAGTAAGCGATCGCGGTGCCGCTCTCGAGGACGGCGTCGATCTCCTCGTCGTCGAACCACACGCCGTGCGCGAGCAGGAGGTGCTCGCCGAGCACGCCGAGGTGGCGGAGGTGCACGACTGGCCGGCGGCCATGGCGCTCCAGGTAGACCTCGGGATCTGACGAGGTGGGCGACATGTGCATCGTCATGTTGGCGCCGCGCTGGCGGGCCAGGTCGGCGGCACCGGTGAGCAGCTCGTCGGACGCGAGGCTGTGCCCGACGAGCGTGACCCACCCCTCGACCTGGCCGCCGGCTGGGAACTGGTCGAGCACCGCTCGCTGGCGGTCGAGCACCTCGTCGGCCGGAGCGGCGAAGGGTCCCTCCTCGACGTCCCAGCCCCACGTGCCGACCGTGCCGCGCGCTCCGGCTGCGAGCACGCCGGCGGCGACGCGCTCCGGGTGGGCGACGGTGCCGGCCTCGATGAGCGTGGTCACGCCGTTGCGCAGGCTGTCGAGGGCGGTGATGGTCGCGGTGAGCTCGTCATCGTCGGGGGTGTGGGCGCCGTGGACCGGTACCGACCACTCGAAGATGGACTGGCCCGGTGCGAGGTCGTCGGGGATGCACGAGCGGGTCAGCGGGTCGCCGGTGAGGTGCTGGTGGCCGTTGACCATCCCGGGCATGACCACGCCGTCGGTGGCA
>DATCYI010000190.1:0-3425 GCA_036570385.1 Acidimicrobiales bacterium
CGAGCACGACGCCCTTGACTCGCCGCAGGCCGCCGCCGGCGGCCGAGGACGATCAGTTCAACGATGGGTGCGGCGGGAAGAGCGCGAGGCGGCTGATGGTGCCGTCCTGGCGGGCGAGGATCCGGCGCCAGAGGGCGGTGCCGTCGGGGAGGAACGGGTCGTCGGGGGCGGCGTCGACCACGAACCAGGCGTCCTGCTCGAGCTCGGCGTCGAGCTGGCCGGCGCCCCAGCCGGAGTAGCCGGCATAGAGCCGCAGCGAGCGCAGGGCGCTGTGGAGCTCGTCGGGGTCGTGCTCGAGGTCGAGCAGGCCGAGGTCGCCGACGATGGGGACGAAGCCCTCGATGACGTCGGGGTGACGGGGGCGGGCGAGGCACCAGCCGCTGCGCTCCTCGACGGGACCGCCCACGTGCAGAACAGCCGGCTCGCTGGCCAGGCCAGCCCAGTCGGGCAAGGCGTCGAGGAGCGGGAGGTCGGTGGGGCGGTTCAGCACGATGCCGAGCGCCCCGTCGTCGTTGTGCTCGACCATGAGCACGACGGTGCGCTCGAAGTTCGGGTCTCCGAGCATCGGCTCGGCGACGAGCAGGCGACCTGCGGTCGACGTCACCGGTCCAGTCTCGCGCTCACCCGGCCCCGCCGCGCGTACGGTGGCGCCATGCTCCCCGACGGCACCTATGACGTCATCGTCGTCGACGCCGAGGCGGAGGGCGATGACGGGCTGCGCCTGGAGCTGACCCTCCTCGACGGGCCGCACAAGGGCGAGGTCGTGTCGCTGCGGGCGACCGGCTCGGGTGTCGACGAGCTCGATGCGCTGGGCACTCCTGGCACCCTCACGGTCACGGACGGTGCTCCGTCGGTAGTCCTGGAGCCCTAGCGCAGAGGTATCGCTAGTCTCCTGACCTGGCTGGGAGGTACGAACCCTTCAGCCAGCGAATCGGGGGAACCATGCAGCGACTGACCGGCCTCGACGCCTCCTTCTTGGCCCTCGAGACGCCTTCGTCGCACATGCACGTGGCCAGCCTCACCGTGCTCGACGCCACCGAGGTGCCCGGCGGCATCGGGCTCGACCACCTGATCGACATCTACAGCCAGCGGCTGCACCTGGCGCTGCCGTTCCGTCGGCGGCTCGTCGAGGTGCCCTTCGGCCTGCACCACCCGCTCTGGATCGAGGACCCGGACTTCGACATCCGCAACCACATCCGCCACACGGCCGTGCCCCGACCGGGCAGCACGATGCAGCTGGCGAACCTGGTCAGCCGGCTCGTGGCCCAGCCGCTCGACCGCACCCGTCCGCTCTGGGAGATCTGGCTGATCGACGGGGTGGCCGGCGGCAACCTGGCCCTGCTGTCGAAGGTCCACCACTGCGCCATCGACGGCGCCGCCGGCAACGAGCTGCTGGTGTCGCTGCTCGACCTCACCGCCGAGGTCGCCGAGCACGAGGCCGACGACTCGTGGGTACCGGATCGCATCCCGTCGGATGCGGAGCTGCTCAGCTACGCAGCCGCGTCCCTGGCCCGCCAGCCGCTCCAGGCCGCCAAGGCGGTGAGGCGCACTGCGCAGGCCGGCCTCGACGTGCGCCGCATGGGGCAGGAGTCGAGCGCTCCAGTGCTGCCGCCGGCGCCGTTCCAGGCGCCCCGCACCTCGTTCAACACCGCGCTCACGCCCCGCCGGAGCTACGCCTTCACGAGCCTCGACCTGCCCGCTGCGAAGGCGGTGAAGAACAAGCTCGGCTGCACGGTGAACGACATCGTCCTCGCGCTCTGCGGCGGCGCTCTGCGTCGCTACCTCGAAGCCTGCGGCGAAGAGGTCGACTCATCGCTGGTGGCCATGGTGCCGATGTCGGTGCGCACCACCGACGATGCCGGCGGCGTCGGGAACAAGGTGACGATGATGCTCTGCGCGCTGGCCACCGACGTCGACGATCCGCTCGAGCGGGTCGAGGTGATCCATGAGTGCATGGCCGAGGCCAAGGAGCAGCAGAAGGCGATCGGTGCCGAGACGCTCCAGCAGTGGGCCGAGTTCGCGGCGCCGGCGCTGTTCGGCCGGGCGATGCGGCTCTACTCCCGGATGAAGGTGGCCGATCACATCCGACCGCTCTTCAACGTCACCATCTCCAACGTCCCGGGCCCGCCGTTCCCGCTCTACACGGCCGGCGCCCGGGTGGAGGCCAACTACCCGGTCGGGCCGATCATCGACGGGACCGGCCTGAACATGACGGTCATGAGCTACCTCGACCAGCTCGACTTCGGGCTGCTCGCCTGCCCCGACGTGCTGCACGACGTGTGGGTCCTGGCCGACTGCCTGCACGACAGCCTCGACGAGCTGGTGGAGCTCACCGGCGTGACCGAGTCCGACATCGACGCCCTCCGCCGCCCGCCCGACTGAAGCCGGCGGTCAGGCAGCCGGCTGCGCCTCGGCCACCGCCTTGATGCGCTCGAGGGTCTCGCGCATGCCGTTCACGTTGGTGCGGCCGCGGGCCTTGCCGGCCACCGCCCAGTAGAGCTTGAGGAGCAGGTTCGGATCGAGGCGGAACCACTCGGTGACGTCGGTGCCGTCGCCGCTCGGCTCGAAGCGGTAGCCCCACGAGTTCACCTTGCGGTCGCCCGGGCCGAGCACGTCGAACGCGAACTCGCGGCCCGGCTCGCTGGCCGTGATGCGGCACACGGTCCAGTAGGTGGGGCCGCGCCCGTTGCGCTTCACGTGGCCGCGGAAGCGGACGCCGACCGCCGGACCCGTGGCCCCGTCGAGCCACTCCGCCTCGAAGGTCTCAGGGCTGAAGCGACCGGTGTTGGTGATGTCGCTGACCAGGCCCCAGACCGTGTCGGGAGCTGCTGCCATGTGGACCGTCACCGAGTCGTGCATGCGGCACGCTACATAGGACTCGAGTCGTCGGGCATCGCGTCGGCGATCCGGGCGGCCACCGCGGCGGCGTGGGCGTCGTCGTCGTAGCGCGTGCGCGGCCAGAAGAAGCCCTTCAGACCGTCGCCCTTCGTGCGGGGCACGACGTGCGTGTGCAGGTGGGGCACGCTCTGGCTGACGACGTTGTTCATCGCCACGAACGTGCCCTGCGCCCCCATCGCGTCCCGGACCACCGAAGCGAGGCGCTGGACCCGCTCGAAGTACGGCCCGACCTGCTCAGCCGGCAGCTCCGGGAGCGTCTCGATGTGCGTGCGCGGCACGACCAGCACGTGCCCCGCGAACAGCGGCCGCACGTCGAGGAACGCGAGCACCACGTCGTCGTCGAGCACCACGTGCGCCGGGCTCTCCCCCGCCAGGATCGAGCAGAACACGCACGGCTTGGCCATGGCGTCGGAGGCTAGGTGCGTCCTTCGTTGGACCGCGAAGGTCAAGGGCGCGGCGAGGCGGGCGGGGCGCGGCGCGGCGCTCCACGCCTTCTTGCCGGTGACCGCTGTCGGCGGTGGGCACGC
>DATCYI010000191.1:0-9027 GCA_036570385.1 Acidimicrobiales bacterium
CCGGGCACCGGGTCGATCGAGCTGCCCGACACGCTCCGCGGCCTGGTGGCCGCCCGCCTCGACGGCTTGGAGCCCGACGAGCGCCGGGTGCTCGACGACTGCGCCGTCCTCGGACGGCGGGGCCCCGTGTCGGCCATCGAGGTGATGGCCCACAAGCGGCTGGGCATCGAGGACGTCGCTCCCGTGCTCTCCGCGCTGGTCGCCAAGGAGCTCCTGGTTCTGAAGGGCCGCGGCTCGCGGGCCACCTGGGCGTTCCGATCCGACGTGGTGCGCGAGGTGGCCTACGGCACCCTCACCAAGGCCGACCGAGCTCGCTCCCACCACGGCATCGCCATGTGGATCGAGGCCCACGAGGACACCGGTCGCGACGACATGGTCGACCGCATCACCCACCACTACGCGCGCGCCGCGCAGCTGGTGGCCGAGGTGGGCGCGGTGCCCGGCGTGCCCGCCGATGTGGCCGACGTGGCGTGCGCCTGGGTGGAGCGCGCCGCGGTGCGCGCCGAGCAGGGCGACTTCCCGATCGTGGCCGAGCGCCTCTACAGCGAAGGGCTGCGCCTGCTGGGCGGACACCTCGGCTCGCGCCATCGGCGCTTCCTCACCGGTCGGGCCCGCACGCTGTCCGAGCAGCGCGAGCTGGCGCCGGCCCGCTCCGACGCGGTGGCCGCGGTCGACGAGGCTCGGGCTCACGACGACGCGCCCGACCTCGGCGCCGCGCTGCTGGTCCTCGCTGACGTCGAGCAGAAGGAGGGCGCCTGGGACGCGTCCGAGGCCACGCTGGCGGAGGCTGCGGAGCTGTTCGCGTCCCTCGGTGATGCATCGGGGCAGGCGGAGGTCCAGCGCCGCCGTGGCTTCGGTGCGCTGTTCCGCCACGACTACGGCACCGCCGAGCGGCTACTGGAAGACGCGCTGGCCCGCTTCGAGGCCCTCGAGGATCGGCGGGGCGTGGCCTGGGCGCTGCAGAACCTGGCGTGGTGCGCCTTCTACACGGGTCGCTCCGACGACGCCGAGGTGCGCCTGCGTCGCTCGGCCGACACCTTCGCCGAGATCGGTGACAAGGGCGGCTTGGGCTGGGCGCTCGGCCTGCTGGCCTGGACCCGCTACCACCAGGGCTACGCGGTCGAAGCCGGCGAGATGGCCGAGAACGTCCTCGACGAGGTTCGCCGCCGGGGTGACAAGTGGGCGCTCGGCATGATGCTCGTGCTGCTCGGCTCGGTCCGGCTCTGGACCGGTCGTGGGTCCGACGCCATCACCAGCCTCGAGGAGGCCCGCGCCCTGTTCACCGCCATCGACGACGAGTTCGGCGGCGTGCAGGCGACCGCGACCCTCGGTCGCGCGCTCGTCGCCCAGGGTCGCATCGACGAGGGCCTCGACCTCCTCGCTGGGCCCGCGGCCTCGTCGGCCGAGTCGGCGGCTCACCCCGACGAGCGGGCGAGCGCCTTCACCGCGCTGGTCAGGCTGGGGGCGCTCGTGCACCTCGGCGACGTCGAGCGCTCGGCGCGCCTGCTCGAGGAGCTGGGCACGGCGCAGCAGGAGATGCCATCCAGCGACCTCATCGTCGGCGACACCGAGCGCACCGTCGCCACCGGCCTGCACCTGCTGCACTCCGGCGACGCCGCGGCCGCGGTCGCCGCACTGGAGCCCCTGCGACAGTGGATCGCTCCGCGGGTGAACCCCAACGTCAGCTCGGCCACCGCGCTGGCTCACGTGGCTGCCGGCGACGTCGAGGCGGCCCTGCTCGCCGCCGGTGAGGTGGAGGAGCACCGCGGGGCCACCTACCTCGATCGAGTGCTCGCCGGCGTGGCTCGCGGCCTGGCCTTGGAACGTCGGGGCGAGTCCGCCGCGGCCGGTGCGACCTTCGATCAGGTGCGGGCTGCGGCCGACGCGACGGACGACCGAGTCACCCGCGCCCTCTCCGCCTGCGCCGACGCGATAGCGGCGTCGGCCCGGGGAGAGGCCGACGCCGCAGAGCGCAGGTGCGAGGCGGACCGCCAGCTCGCCGAGCTCGGTCTCGAGGAGACCGGCTGGCGGCGGGCGTTCGCCATGGCGCTGGGCCTCAGCCCAGCCGCCTGAGGCTGGGTCAGCCCGGCTGCTTGGTGGTGCGCAGGTAGGGCTTCTTGGTGACGTATCCCGGGAAGATCTTGTCGGCTTCCTCGTTGGACACGGCGCCGGTGATGATCACGTCCTCGCCCTGCTTCCAGTCGGAAGGCGTGGCCACCTTGTGGGTGGCGGTGAGCTGCAGGGAATCGACGACCCGCAGGATCTCGTCGAAGTTGCGGCCCGTCGCGGCGGGGTAGGTGAGGGTGAGCTTCACCTTGTTGTCCGGACCGATCACGAACACGGAGCGAACCGTGAGGGTGTCGTTCGCGTTCGGGTGGATCATGTCGTAGAGGTCGGCGACCTTGCGGTCGGGGTCGGCCAGCAGCGGGTAGTTGAGCGCCGAGCCGGTGACCTCCTCGATGTCCTTGCTCCAGCCCTTGTGGTC
Source organism: Acidimicrobiales bacterium (assembly GCA_036570385.1). Classification (GTDB taxonomy): domain Bacteria; phylum Actinomycetota; class Acidimicrobiia; order Acidimicrobiales; family VFJN01; genus VFJN01. Next base: position 2,486 of record DATCYI010000191.1, read on the forward strand.
CTCGACGCCGTCGACCGACAGGCCGATGACCTTGACGTTGCGCTTGTCCCACTCCGGCTTCAGGGCGGCTACGCGCCCGAGCTCGGTGGTGCAGACCGGCGTGTAGTCCTTGGGGTGCGAGAAGAGGACGGCCCAGCTGTCGCCCTTCCACTCGTGGAAGTTGATGGTGCCCTCGGTGCTGTCAGCGGTGAAGTCGGGAGCTTCGTCTCCCAGGCGAACGGCCATGTGTGCCTCCTGCGGTTGTCGTGTGTGCCTTCGCACACTAGCCCCGCGGACCCTAAAGCCGACCAACTCGGTCGCCTTTTGTTGTGGGGCGCCCGAAAGGGGCTTGTGCCGCTTGTCACGCTTGCTATGGCTAGCAGATGCTTGCTATAGTTAGCAGCAGCCCACCGAACGCCACCGCAAGGAGCACACCATGTCGAAGATCCTCGACACCGTCGTCAGCTACGAAGAGCAGCTCGTCGACTACGTGAAGAAGGCCCGCAAGCCCGTCACCGACTACGTCGCCAAGGGCGTCAAGCTGGTCGAGACCCGCCTGCCCGAGGTCACCTACCCCAAGTCGATCGCCACCCCGATCGAGGTCGTCGAGAGCCAGGCCGCCTTCGCCAAGAAGCTGGTCGACGCCAACACCGCGCTGGTCACCTCCGTGCTGAGCACGGTGGCCCCGATCGCCGGCTACGCCGCGTCGACCAAGAAGGCCACCCGGTCCACCAAGGCCGCCTGACCACCCCAGCAGCACCGGCTCGGTCCACCCGCCGGGTCGTCCAGCGACGAGCGACGCTTCCCCCCGGCGTCGCTCGTCGCGCGTCCGGGCGAAGGACCCGTTCGGGTCCTGAGGTGCCGACGTCAGCAATGGCGCGCTCGACGGCAGGAACCCCCGGCGACCGGTCGCCCGGTCGTAGGTACCGTCGCCCCCATGACGATCGCACCCGACACGAAGGACTGGACCTGGGTGCTCGAGCGGGCCTGCCCCGACTGCGGGTTCGACGCGAGCAACCTCGACCCGTCGAAGGTCCCAGCGCTCATGCCCCAGGTGGCCGCCGCCTGGCAGGAGGTGCTCGCCGGCGCCGGCGCCGGTGCCGAGGTGGCGCAGCGCCCGAGCGACGACCGCTGGTCGACCCTCGAGTACGCCTGCCACGTCCGCGACGTGTTCCGCCTCGCCGACGTCCGCTTCTCCCTGATGCTCGACCAGGACGGCCCTGAGCTCCAGAACTGGGACCAGGACGAGACGGCGATCACCGATCGCTACTCCGAGCAGGACCCGCACCAGGTCGCAGCAGACACCGCCGCCGCGGCCGCCATGGCCGCCGGTCGCATCGATGGCCTCTCCGGTGCGGCGTGGGACCGCTCGGGCACGCGCAGCGACGGGGCCCGGTTCACGGTGGCGAGCTTCGCCCGCTACGTGATCCACGACCCGGTCCACCACCTCCACGACGTGGGCCGCGCCGACCTCATCCCCACCGTGCCCTGACCCCCGCGTCGAATGGTGTCAGACACCATTCGACGCGCGCGCAGAATGGGGCCGTGACCCGACCGCTGCCCCAGCCACCGCTGGCGTCCTTCGCCAGTGACAACGCCGCCGGTGTGTCGCCGGAGGTGATCGAGGCGCTGGCCGCGGCCAACGAGGGTCCCGCCCTCGCCTACGGGGAGGACGAGTGGACCCGCCGGGCCGAGCAGGCGCTGCGCGAGCGCTTCGGTGCGCCAGTGGAGTGCTTCCCGTGCTGGGGCGGCACCGGCGCCAACGTGGTGGGGCTGGCCACCGTCCTGCAGCCGTGGCAGGCGGTCATCACCACCGACTCGGCCCACATCGTCACCGACGAGTGCGGTGCGCCCGCCCGCTTCACCGGCGCCACGATCATCCCGGTCGCGCACGACGACGGGAAGCTGAGCCCCGACGCGATCGACCCGTACGTGCAGTGGCTCGGCAGCGAGCACCACCCGCAGCCCGCGGCGGTGTCGATCACCCAGTCCACCGAGATGGGCACGCTCTACACGGTCGACGAGATCGCCGCTGTGTGCGACAAGGCCCACGCTGCCGGGCTCATCGTGCACCTCGACGGCGCTCGCATCGCCAACGCGCTGGTCGCCACAGGCACCGACCTCCAGACGATGGTGCGCGACACGGGCGTCGACCTCATGACCTTCGGGCTCACCAAGGACGGGGCCATGTACGGCGAGACGGTCGTGTACCTGCGCCCGGAGCTGGCGGAGCGGGCTGCGTTCGTGCGAAAGCAAGCGGGCCAGCTCTCGTCGAAGACCCGCTACATCTCCGCCCAGGTCCTGGCCTTGCTCGACGACGACCTGTGGTTGCGCAACGCCCGCCACGCCAACGAGATGGCCGTGCTCCTCACGGACGCCGTGCGCGACATCCCGGGCGTCGCCATCGCCGTGCCGCCAGCGGTCAACGCCGTCTTCGCAGAGGTGCCGCTGGCCGCCATCGAGCCGCTGCAGGCCTGGTCGTTCTTCTGGGAGTGGGACCTCACGGCGTCGCTCGTTCGCTGGATGACCAGCTTCGCCACCACCCCCGACGACGTCGAGCGCTTCGCCGCCGGCGTCCGAGCCATCGTCGCCGACCACCTCTGACCCGACCCCGGACACCCAGCCAGTCACCGAACCTGCGGCCCAAACCTTCGGAGAACCGCGAGGAATGGCCGCAGGTTGAGAGCGTGGTCACCGAACCTGCGGCCCAAACCCGCGGTAAACCGCGAGGAATGGCCGCAGGTTGGTGGGCTCTTGAGGGATGTCCCGGGGTTCGCGCTGGTGTGGCGTCAGATGGGTGGTGGGGCGGTGGTGCCGCGGATCACGAGCTCGGTGGGGAGGACGTGGTGGGCGATCTCGGCGGGCGGCGGCGCGCTGGCGTCGGCGGCGTCGGCTTCACGGGCGCGCTCGATGGCGGCGGTGAGCTCGACGGCGGCCAGGCGACCCTTGGCCGCGACGTCCTGGCGCACCGTGGTGATGCCGGGCTCGTTGCGGGCGGCGACCGGACTGTCGTCGAAGCCGACCACCGACACGTCGCCCGGGACCTCGAGGCCGAGCTCGTGCGCCGCGCGGATGACGCCGAGCGCCAGCACGTCGGAGAAGCACAGGACGCCGGTGGGCCGCTCGGGCCCGGCCAGGAGCAGGTGTGCCGCCGCCTGCGCCTCTTCGTCTCCGTGGCGCTCGGCGTGCTCGATCGCGGGCTCGATGCCGTGGCCGCGCAGCACCTCGAGCGTGCCGAGCAGGCGCTCGCGCTGCGGGTGGGGGACGGCTGCGCTCTCGGCGTCGTCGTCGAGGCTCACCCGGGTGCCGGCGACGGCCAGGGTGAGGACGCCGATGCGTCGGTGTCCGAGCTCCACCAGGTGCGTGGCCGCGAGGCGCGCCCCACCGCGATCGTCGACGTTGATGCTCGGGATCTCGGGATCGGGGTCCTGGTCGACGTAGACGAGGGGCAGGTGGCGACGCAGCAGCCAGTCGCGGGCGTTGGACTGCGGCAGGCAGGAGTAGACGACGGCACCGTCGACCGCCACGTCGCGGGCCGGGACGGCCTCACCCCGCTCGTCGCTGGTGAGCAGCGTCAGCGCCACCCCGCTGGGCGCCAGCTCGTCGACGATCGCGCCGAGGAAGCCGGTGGCCACCTCGTCGGTGAAGGCGTAGCGCAGCGAGTCGGTGAGCAGCACGCCGACCGCGCCAGCGGTGCCGCGCGCCAGTGCCCGCGCCGCCGGATCCGGTCCGACGTAGCCGAGCTCCTGGGCGGCCGCGAGGATCTGGTCACGCAGGTCGCTGGAGAGCTGGTCTGGGCGAGAGAACGCGTTGGACACCGTCATGCGGCTCACGCCCACGCGGTCCGCGATCGTCTGCAGGGTGACCCGGGCCATCCGGTCAGTGTGGCCCGGGGCCGGGTCGTCTAGACCCGCTAGACCCGGCGGGAGCGCAGGGGCCGGACGATCCGCACGGCACGGCTGCGCATGCGGGCGCCGCGAGCGACGTGCGGGCGCACCGGCGCGCCGGGGAGCGCGCTGTGGGCGAGGCGTCCGAGCGATGACTGGGCGAAGTAGTCGGCGGGGCTGGCAGGGGGGAACATGGCTGTCTTCCTTCGATGTGCTGTACCGGTACAGTACGCCCGCCTTCTTTACCGGTCAAGTGACCTTGGGCACGGCACTGGACCTAGGTGTCTGAGGACGGGGTGGCCCGGCCGGCCAGGCGGCGACGCAGCTCCACGTGCACCTCGGTGCCCACCAGCTCGGCCAGCTCGGCGCCGAGCGAGGTGATCACCGGCTCGTCGCCGACGTAGGCGCGGTCGCCCTCGGTGCAGCACCAGGCCATGGTCTCGCCCTCGGGGCCCCAGTCGGCTCGGGTCCAGCGCCGAACGGTGGCCTGCTCCGTGCCGTCCGGCCGCTCCACCCAGTCGACCCGGATCGGCAGCTGCCAGCACACGGATGGCTTCCACTCGACCGGGGACTCGCCGGCGTCGAGCGCGGCTATGTGCAGCGCGCAGCCCGCCCCGCCTGCGAAGCCGGGGCGGTTCAGGAAGATGCAGGCGCCGTCGACCACGCGGGTCGAGCCTCGCCGGTCGTCGGCGTAGATGCCGCCCTCTGCCGCAGCGGCGTGGTGCTCGAAGCGCTCCGGGTCGAGCGTGGCGGCGAGGGCGCCGATGGTGCGGGCCTCGTCGCCGTCGTCGAGGTCGGCTCCCAGCGAGCAGCAGCCGTGCCCCAGGTGCTCGGCCGGCTCGTCGCCGATCCCCAGGCAGCCGCGCCCGTAGATGCAGGTCCAGCTCGACTCGAGGAACGCCACGTCGAAGCGCCAGGTGACGTCGCCGTCGACGATCTCCTCCAGCGCGTCCGATCCGTCCGTCACCCCCCGAGGCTACTGCCGGGCCGGTTCGCTCTCCTCGAGCAGCCAGTCGATGACGCCGTGGGCGGCGGCGGCGCCGGTGGCGAACGCGCCCTGGAGGAGGTAGCCGCCCGTCGGCGCCTCCCAGTCGAGCATCTCGCCGGCCACGAAGGTGCCGGCTCGGCGCTTCAGCATCATGTGGTGGTCGATCTCGTCGAGCGCCACCCCGCCAGCGGTGGAGATCGCTCGCTCGATCGGCCGGGTCGCGAGCAGCTGCAGGGGAACCGACCGCAGCAGCGACGCGAGAGCCTGGCGCTCGGTGGGCACCCGGTTGCCGGTCGCCTCGCGCAGCAGGCCGATGGCGACGTCGGCCACGCCTGCCCGTCGCAGCCCCGAGGTGACCGAGTCCTTGGGCCGGCGCCGGTCGAGCCGGGCGAGAACGGCGTCGTCTTCGGCATCCGGGAGCAGGTCGAGCTTCAGCTCGGCGGAGCCGTCGCGCTCGATGGCCCCGCGCAGCTGTGCCGACAGCGCGTAGACGGGGCCACCTTCGATGCCGGTGTCGACCACCACCACATCTCCGCGCGCCGCCGAGCCCTGGTGGTGGAGGGACACGTCCTTCAGCGGCTCGCCGGCGAACCGCTCCCGGAACAGGTCCGACCACGCCACCACGAAGCCGCAGTTGGCAGGCCTCAGGGGGGTGACCGCGATGCCCTGGTCGTCGAGCACCGGGACCCACGATCCGTCGCTGCCGGTGCGGGGCCAGCTGGCTCCGCCCAGCGCCAGCACGCAAGCGTCGGCTGCGTCGACGACCTCCTCGCCGGCGGCGTCGGTGAGCACCAGGTGGCCGGCTGCGTCCCAGCCGGTCCAGGTGTGGCGGGTCCGCAGCTCCACACCGAGATCGGCCAGCCGAGCCAGCCACGCTCTCAGCAGCGTCGTGGCCCGGAAGCCCACCGGGAACACCCGCCCGCTCGTGCCCACGAAGGTCTCCTCGCCCAGATCCTCGCTCCATGCTCGGAGCGCGGCCGGATCGAACCGCTCGATCGGCTGCTCGAGGAAGCCCCGGGCAGGGCCGTAGCGATCGAGGAACGACTCGAGCGGCTCGCTGTGGGTGAGGTTGAGGCCGCCGCGTCCGGCGACCTGGAGCTTGCGACCGACCGTCGGCATGCGCTCGTACACCGTCACCGCCAGCCCCGCGCGGGCCAGCACCTCGGCCGCCATGAGCCCGGACGGTCCGCCGCCGACCACCGCCACCCGCGGCGCATCGCTCATCCGCGCAGCCTTCAACGATTGGGGTGGTCGGATGCGACCTGCCACGCGACGGTCAGCTGAACGTCATCAGCAGGTGGAGGTCGTCTGTGGAGCATCCGGCCCCGGACGCGAGCGAGAAGGCCCACTGGCCGAAGTAGCCGCGGGAGCTGCCGTCGCGCCCGAGGACGATCCCGTTCGCTTCGTAGCGGCAGGCGCCCACGTCGGTCTCGACGCTGATGTCGAGCCGGTCGATGGTGACCGTGCCGCTGCCGTCGTCGAAGGTGGCAGTGGCGTCGCTGTGGAGGATGAAGCCCGGGACCATGCCGGTGGTGCATCCGGCATCGCCACCTGGCGGGTTGACGGTGGCGCTGTCGATCACGAGCGTCTGCGGCGGTTCAGCGCTGGTCGTGGCGCTCCAGGTGCAGGAGTAGCCATTGCCGCTGATCGATCCGTCGACCAGGCCGCTCGCCACCGGCGGCTCGCCA
>DATCYI010000192.1:0-4211 GCA_036570385.1 Acidimicrobiales bacterium
CCCATCTTGGCTCACCAGCCGCGGAGGTCTATCTCCCACTCGTCTACTACGTCGTCGTCTTGGATCACGTGCATCCGCTCGTGCTGGGAGACCGTGGGGTCGATGTGAGCGGGCAGGACCTGGACCCTGTCACCGACCGCCACGTCCTTGCCCTCCGCGATGCCGAAGGTGATGTGCTCGTCGGACACGAACCAGCAGTCGCCCGCCTCCAGGACCGTGGGATCGCCGTGGTCCATTCCGAAGGCCTTGAGCCCCGCGTCGAGGACGCCCCAGCCCTTCGCCGACTTGGAGACCACGGTGGTGAGCACGGTCAGCGCGTTCTCGAAGCCGGCCGCGTGGGGCGTGTACTCGGTGTCCATGAGGCAGTAGGAGCCGGCTTGGAGCTCGGTGACCCAGCGGTTCTCCTCCCACGTGCCGGTGCCGCCGCCTGAGACGACCTCGCCCCCGACCGCCGCCTGGGCGTCGAGCAACAGCTCCATCGAGCGCTCCACGAGGTCGGCCTTGGTGTCGCCGGGCTCCCGCATGAGGTGGCCCTCGTAGCCCATCACGCCACGCACCTGCATGCCGCGCGAACGGGCGAGGTCGGCCAGGCGGCCGGCATCGGCCGGGTCGCAGCCGCACCGGGGCAGGCCGACATCGACGTCGATGAGCACCTCGGGGATGCCGGCGCGCGCCGCCGCGTCGATCGTCTCGTCGGAGTCGACGGCCACCGTGATGCGGGCGCCGTCCTCCACCACGGGGGTGAGCCGGGACAGGTCGAGGCACTCGTTGGCGAGCAGCAGGTCGTAGTCCAGGCCGGCGACGGCCATGCCCACCATCTCCCGCACCGTCGCGCAGCAGAACGCCGTGTGCCCCGCATCGGCGAGCCGACGAGCCAGGGCCGTGGACTTGAACGCCTTCACGTGCGGCCGCAGCGAGGTGCCGGGCCAGCGCTCGGCCATCGTGGCGACGTTGCGGTCGAACGCTGCGAGGTCTACCAGCAGCGCGGGCGTGGGCAGGTCGTGCACCTTCACCCTGCGGACCCTACGACGGCCGCCACACCCCGTGCGTCCGCGCAAGACCTCAGGCTCGATCCGGGTCGAGACCTCCGCGAACCTGCGCCCCAAACCCATTGAAAACAACGCAAAAGGGGCGCAGGTTCGCGAGGGTCTGGGGCTTCCCCGGGTCGTGGCCGGTCAGGTCTGGCAGCGGGGGCAGACGTCGATGCGCCGGCCGCCGAGGTCGAGCGGCGTGATGGGGCCGCTGCACCGCGAGCACTGGGAGCGGTGGTAGGCGTTCAGCGCCTCCTCGCGAGAGATGCGTGAGAGGGGCTTGCCGAGGTCCTTGGGGTCGACGGTGACTATGCGGTTCCGGCGCACGCCGAGGCGCAGCGCCTTCACCATCCAGCGCCAGATGGCCATCAGCTCGTCCCTGCTGAGCGAGCGCCCTTCGCGCCCGGGGTGGATGCCGAGCGACCAGAGCACCTCGGCTCGGTAGACGTTGCCGATGCCGGCGATCACGTCCTGCTCGAGGAGGAGGTTGCCGATCGGCTTCTTGCTGCGCAGCACCCGCGCGACGAAGCGCTCAGGGTCGGCGTCACGACGCAGCGGATCCGGACCGAGCGACGACGCCACCGCCTCCATCGCGTCCGGCGTCACGACCGCGCAGACCATCGGACCGCTCAGATCCCAGGTGGCCGCTTCGCCCTCAAGGCGGAGGCGCACCTGGCCCACAGGGTCCTCCGGTGGCGAGGCCTGGCGACGCAGCTTGCCTATGAGGCCGAGGTGGATGTGCAGCACCTCACCGATGCCGAGCTCGACGAAGAGGTGCTTGCCCCACGCCTCGGTGTCGACCACCGTCGCGCCGTCGATGCGCGCCGCTCCCTCGACGAAGCGCCCTTGCGGTGACGACGCCCGCACCGTCCGGCCGCCGAGGTCGGCGAGCAGGTCGCGCGCGAGGCGATGGATGGTGTGGCCCTCGGGCACGGCTGTCGGCGGCCGCTCAGAGCAGCGGGCGCAGGGCCGCGAAGGCCCGCGCCCGGTGGCTGATGGCGCGCTTCTCGGCCTCCGTCATCTCGCCGAAGGTGCGCCCGTCGCCCTCGACGGGCACCACCAGCGGGTCGTATCCGAAGCCGCCGTCGCCGCGGGGCGCGTCAGCGATGTGGCCCTCGACCACGCCGCGCACGACGTCCTCGCTGCCGCCAGGTCGAGCGATGGCTGCGGCGCAGACGTAGCGACAGCCGCGACCCTCGGCCGGCACGCCGTCGAGCTCGCGGAGCACGCGCGGGATCCAGTCGCCCTCGGCGGTCCAACGGGCGGAGCGGATGCCGGGCGCGCCGTCGAGGTGGTCGATCTCGATGCCGGAGTCGTCCGCCACCGCCGCCTGGCCCGTCTCGGCCGCGAGGGCCCGGGCCTTGATGAGGGCGTTCTCCTCGAAGGTGGTGCCGGTCTCCTCGACGCCCGTGTCGTGGGCCTCGATCTCGAATCCCTCGCCCAAGATCTCAGCGATCTCTGCGACCTTGTGGGCGTTGCCCGTGGCGAGCAGCAGCCTCATGCGCTTCAGGCCCGAGGAGCAGGCGGCTCGGCCACGGTCGCCCGCTGCAGCTCGATGATCTCGCCGATGCCCTTCTCGGCCAGGCCGAGGAGGCTGTCGAGCTCGGGCCGGCTGAAGGGCGCGCCCTCAGCGGTGCCCTGCACCTCGACGAAGCCGCCGAGCGAGGTCATCACCACGTTCATGTCGACGCCGGCTCTCACGTCCTCGACGTAGGGCAGGTCGAGCATCGGCGTGCCGTCGATCACCCCGACGGAGATCGCTCCGCAGAACGCAGTGAGGGGGTGGTTGGCGATGAGCCGGGCACCGACCAGGCGGCTCAAGGCGTCGTGCAGCGCGATGTAGCCCCCGCAGATCGAGGCGGTGCGGGTGCCGCCATCGGCCTGGAGCACGTCGCAGTCGACGATGACCTGGCGCTCGCCCAGGAGCTGCATGTCACAGACCGCCCGCAGCGCACGGCCGATGAGGCGCTGGATCTCCTGGGTGCGCCCCGAGGGCTTGCCGTCCTTGACCTCGCGGCGGATCCGCTCGGGGGAAGCGCCCGGCAGCATCGAGTACTCGGCGGTGACCCAGCCCTTGCCCCGACCCTTCATCCAGCGCGGCACGTCCTCATCGACCGAGGCCGTGCAGAGCACCCGCGTGCTCCCGAAGCTCACCAGGCACGACCCAGCGGCCATGGCGGTGAAGTCACGCTCGAAGGTGATGGGGCGGAGCTCGTCGGGGGCGCGGCCGTCGGCGCGGGTGGCGGTCATGTCCCGCATCCTCTCAGCCCCCACCACCAACCTGCGAGACCCGTCGCCGTAGTGGCGACAGAAGCTCGCAGGTTCGCGTCGAATGGTGTCTGACACCATTCGACGCGCGGGGCTGACGTGCTCAGGGCCAGGTGAGGGACTCGACGTCGCTGAGCTCGGGGCCCAGAAGCTCCTGGCCGAGGCGCTGGAACCAGGCCACGTCACCGGACGACAGCCAGCGGCGCTCCGCCGGGCCGGACCTGGAGTCGCGGGCCAGCGCCGTGCCGTGCAGCAGGCGCCGCACCTCGAAGGCGGTCTCGTCGGCCGAGGACACCAGTACGACGTCACGGCCCATGACGTCGCTGATCGTGCGGGCCAGGAAGGGGTAGTGCGTGCAGCCGAGCAGCAGCGCGTCGACCTTGGCGTCGCGCACCGGGGCCAGGAGCCGCTCCGCGAGGACGGTGACCTGGTCGCTGCGGGTCTCGCCGCGCTCGACGAACTCCACGAAGCCGGGACAGGCCGCGCACGTCAGCTCCACGGCCGGAGCGAGCTCGGCGACGGCCCGCTGGTAGGCGCCCGACGCCACCGTGCCGACGGTTCCGATCACCCCGGCCCTTCCGCTGCGGGTGGCGGCGGCGAGGCTCCGCACCCCGGGCTCGATGACGCCGACCACCGGCACGTCGACCCGAGCCTGCAGGTCGGCGAGGCCCGTGGCCGCCGCCGTGTTGCACGCGACCACCACCAGCTTCACGTCGTGGTCGCGCACCAGCAGATCGGTGATCTGCTCGGCGAAGCCACGCACCTCGTCGAGCGGCCGGGGGCCGTACGGGTAGCGACCCGTGTCCCCCACGTAGACGAGGTGCTCGGCCGGCAGCAGGTCGATGAGGGCTCGGGCGACGGTCAGGCCACCGAAACCGCTGTCGAACATCCCGATGGCCCGCTCGTCCACGA
>DATCYI010000193.1:0-2816 GCA_036570385.1 Acidimicrobiales bacterium
AGCGTGACGATGCCGGCGCCCACCATGGCGGTGAGCACGACGAGCGGGGTCACCTCGAGCTCCTCGAAGCTGGGCAGCTCCCAGCCGTACCGGTGGAAGAGGGCGAAGTTGGTGATCAGCCCGATCAGGTGCACGAGCGCCCACGCCGCTCCGCCGCTGAGGAGGCCGATGACGGCGGCCAGCGAGGCCATGCGCAGGAGCTGCTTCGGTTCGTCGGCGGCAGTCACCCCGAAATCGTATCGTGGTACGATCTAATCGTGCACTTCGACGACGCCCAGTACGAGAGGCTCCTCGGGTTCCGTGACGGGCTGCGCCGCTTCTTGCGATGGAGCGACGACCAGGCGAAGGCGGCGGGCATCACGCCGGCTCAGCACCAGCTCCTGCTCGCCGTGCGGGGCCACCGTGGCCAGCCCACGATCGGCGACCTCGCGCAGCACCTACTGCTGCGCCACCACTCCACGGTCGAGCTGATCGACCGGGCGGAGCGGGCCGACCTGGTGCGGCGCGACCCCGACCCCGACGACCACCGCGTGGTGCACGTCCACCTCACCGACACCGGCGAGGAGCGACTGGCTGCGCTCACCGCAGCCCACATCGAGGAGCTGGCTCGCCTGGCTCCGAACATCGAGCCGATCTGGGCCGGCCTCGGCTGACCAGCCTCCGCTGACCGGCGCCGCGCGCTTGGTCGCCCGGGTCGGCTGCTCCGAGGAGCGGCCGGTCAGTCGGACGATCCGGGCGACCAGTCGGCGCCGCTGAGCCGGCGGGAGAGAACGCCGGCCATGCGAGCAGCGTGGCTCTTGGCCTGGTCCGCGAACGGCCCCGACCAGCGTGAGTCGAGCGTCTCGACCCACAAGCCGTACCAGCGGTCGAAGTGCTCGGCGCGGAACGGCTCGATCCGATCGACGACCGCGTGGGCGCCGAGGATGTAGCCGTCGTAGCCGACCTCGCCGAGCAGCACCCGGCACCAGTAGTCGATCAGCTTCGGGATGTGGAGGGCCCAGTCGACGTCGGCCACCTCGTCGAACACAGGCGCGAGAAGGTCGTCGAACACGATCTCGCGGTAGAAGGCGACGACCGCGTCGTGGATCTGCGCTCGGTCGTCGAGGTCGCGGCGCAGCGCTGTGCCTTGCGGCGCGGCGATCGTGCCGGGCGCGTCTGCTGCCATCGGAGCCTCTCTTCTAGTGATGGCTAGAACAATAGCGATACCGTCGCGGCATGACGATCACGGGTTGGAGCCTCATCCGCTTCCTGCACGTCCTCGCGGCGATGTGCTGGGTCGGCGGGCAGCTGATCCTCAGCCTCATCGTGCTGCCGGCGCTGCGCCGCAGCAGCCTGGCGCCGGACGTCCGCGTGCCCCTGGTGCGCGCCGCCGCCAAGCGCTTCGGCATGGTCGCCAACGTGGTGCTCCTGCCCACCCTGCTGGCCACCGGCCTGGCGCTCGCGGCCCATCGGCACCTCTCCTGGGAGATCCTCGGGAACCCCGGCTACGGACGCCTCTTCTCCATCAAGATGGTGCTCGTGGTCACCGCGGTCGCCCTCGCCGCGATCCACGGCATCGTGGCTTCGCGACGGCCGACCAGCGCCCGCCCGCTGGCCATCGCCAGCCTGGTGGCGTCGGTGAGCATCGTGGTCTTCGCCACGGCGCTGGTCCCCTGACCGAAGCACCACCGCGGCGCTCCTATAGGCCGATGGCACTCAGCGCGTCGGCCGCTCTACCGATCGCATCCGCGAGCTTCGGGTGCGACGCCTCGAACCGGGTCACCTCGTCTCGGAGGTCGTCGACAACTCCCTCGTCGTCCTCGTCGGAGAGGCGGCGCTCGACCTGTCCGGCCAGCCGCGCCAGCTCCTCGCGGTCGCCGGTGCCTGCCTCGCACTCGTCGATCGCCTCCCGCAGGTGGGCGAGCAGCTGCTCCAGCGGTTCTTGCATCTCTTGGCCCCTCGCTCGGTTCGTGGTGCCCGAAGCGTACGCGCCGACTGCCCCACGGCGCCCACCGCCGGTAGCGTCAGGCGGGCCGTGAACATCGATGTCCGCAAGCCATGGCGGCGGGGCCGCGGGTGCCGAGCGATCGGCGGGACGATCATGGTCCTCACCCTCGCCCTGACCGCGTGCTCAGGAGGCGGATCCAGCGCGCCCGACGCCGCCGGTGGCGGTGGCGGCCAGCGCGAGGAGGCGCCGATCCCGACCCTCGCAGGCGGGGTGGAGCTGGCTGCGGTCGATCCCGCGAGCGTGCTGACCGGCGCCAACCTGGCCTTCGGTGCGCCGTCGCCCCGCGAGGATGCAGCCGCGCAGTCGTTCACCAGCTCGCCGGAGGTGCGGGCCGCCACGGCGCGACGGGTCTACGAGGCGGCCGACGGGCGTCGGCTGGGCGACGTGGTCGTCCTCAGCCTCGACGGCTCCGAGATGTTCGACGACGCCGTGCTGGCGGCGTTCCAGGACGCTCTCGTGGCCGGCCTCGCGGTCGGCGACGTTCGCGACCTCGAGCTGGCCGGCCGCAGGACGATCGCGGCGACGGGAGAGGCCGGTGGCGTGGTGGTGTTCCGGGAGGGCGACGCGCTGGTGGCGGTCTCCTCGAACGTCGACGCCGACGCGGTCCTGATCGCCACCCGGATGATCGAGGCGTGGGCCCGCGGAGAGAGGGGCACCGGCGAGCTGCGGACCCCTCTGGTGGCCACGCCGGCCGGGGCCGTCTTCGTGCCCGTGCCCACGGTCGCGTTCACGCCCTTCGCGCCGCCGGAGGAGGAGCCGCCACCGGCTGGTCCCGCCTTCGACGGAGCCGCTGCGGTGGAGGGCCGCTACGGGGTGGTGGCCGGCGAGC
>DATCYI010000194.1:0-36482 GCA_036570385.1 Acidimicrobiales bacterium
TGCGCGCCCCCGATCCCGAAGCCCTGGTCGACCGGGTGAGCCAGCTCGGCGGCTCGAAGCCCGAGTTCCAGCCCGGCGAGAGCTGGATCGTGTTCCTCGACCCAGCCGGCCACCCCTTCTGCATCAGCCGCGCCGCCTGACCCGCGCCCACCTCGATCGGCCGCACGTCCGCCGGCCGAAAGCCCGACGGCGCCCGACACCGCCGATCCATAAGGTGAGCTCGTGGCTGACGGAACCGCGCGCAGCTCCACGAGCTCGGTCCTCGTGGTGTCGGGACCGCCTGGCGCCGGCAAGTCCACGGTGGCGCCGCTCGTCGTGTCCGCACTCGGCTCGCCATCGGCGTGCATCGAGAGCGACTGGTTCTGGACCACCATCAAGACCGGCTTCATCCCCCCTTGGGAACCAACCGCGGAGCAGCAGAACCTGGCGGTGGTTCGCTCCGTCGCATCCGTGGCCGCGGAGATGGCGAGCGGCGGCTACCACGTGGTCGTGGAGGGACTGGTGGGCCCGTGGCACCTGCCGGTGGTCGCCGAGGTGCTGGGTGCCGCGGGCGTCGGGCTGGAGTACGTGGTGCTGCGACCTGACCTCGCCACCTGCCTTGCCCGGGCCACAGCCCGCGCTGGCGAGCCCCCACGGGTCGCGGACAACCCCCCGCTCACCACCAGCGGGCCGATCCGGACCATGTGGGAGCAGCTCGCTGACCTCGGACCCCACGAGCGCTACGTCGTCGACTCGACCACCATGACCGCCGCCAAGGCCGCCGACGAGATCCTCGCCGCCCACCACGCCGGCCGACTCCACGTCCCCACCGCCTGACGAGGAGCAGCCGCCGCGCGGCGAATGGTGTCTGACACCATTCGACGCGGTCAGAGGGAGATGACCTGGGACCAGCGCTCGGCGGCGGCGCGGTCGCCGAAGACCTCGAAGCGGTCGTCGAGCGGGACCCGGTTCCAGGCGAAGAGATAGAGGTTGCTGGCCGAGCCTCGCACCGCCGCGTCGCCCTTTCCGTGGACGCGCTCGCTGGTGATGCGCTCGGGTCCGAACGTGACGAGCCACTCGCCGTCGTCGCTGTCGGTGGAGTGCAGGTGCACGGTCGAGGTGGTGCCGTCCAAGCGCTCGGCCAGGTGATCGAGCGGGGCGAGCTCGTCGAGCAGCTCGTCGATGCCGTCGATCGCCAGCGCCGCATCGAACGCGCCACCGGCGGCGTCCCAGCGGTGGATCGCTGTCTCGTGGGCCATCCTCCGCGCCACCCAGGCGCCAGGCCGCGGACCCAGCCAGGTGGGGAACGTAGCGGTCATGTCGATCGCTCCGAGCGCGGAGACGGTGCGATCGACCACTCCTTCGAAGAAGTCGAGCACGTCCTCGCCCTCAGCCGGGCGGGCCGCGTCGCGGAACACCTTGGGGTCGTCGGGTCCCGCCTCCGCCTGCGCCACCGCCCAGCCGAGAGCGACGCAGAGGTGCTTGACCAGCTTGGTGCGGGTCCAACCCGGGCACGACGGAACCGGCGCGTCCGGTTCCGCCCGCGCTGCGGCCAGCAGCGCATGGGCATCAGCCCGGATGTGGGCGATGTGAGCTTCGGGAGAGAGCGTCACCACTCCTGGCGAGCTTCCTCGGCGAACCCCTGGATGCCGTCGAGCTCGATCTCCTCGCCATCGTCGGTGCGGATCCGACCAGAGAAGCTCCCGAAGACCTGGTGGGTCTCGGAGCCCTTGTCGCGCCCCGGCAGCTGAGTGTGCTTGTCGTAGGTGGGGTGGAGCACGACATCGAGCTGCCCGCCGGGGTCGACGATGTGCCAGGGCTCCATCGGCGCGTCCCAGTCGTAGCGCCAGTCGAGCTCGTTGCCGAGCTTGGTGAGGCGACCGTCTACGAAGAAGCCGTTCTCGGTGTAGCCCGAGCCCTCGGTCCACTTCGCGCCGAACTGGAGACCGACCACCCGGTCACCGGCCCGGCCCGCTCCCCCGCCCCAGTTCCACGTGATCTCCGACGGCCAGCGACCCCGGCCGACGTCGAGCACGCCCCAGGCGTCGCCGGCGGAGCCGCCGATGGCGTGGCGGTCGTCGCCGACCACCAGCTCTCCCACGGTGGGACGGGCCTGGTGCTTCGACGTGAAGTTGAACCGCTCGTCGTCCCACGGGATGACCACGTTGAGCGACTCGTGGCCGGGCGGCAGCGCCACGTGGACGTCGAGCTGGCCGGGGCGACCGTCCTGCTCCGTCCAGGTGCCGACCAGGCGCGTGCCCTCGTCGTCATCGACGATCGAGAGGGTGAAGCCGTCGCGGTCGATCTCGAGCGGTGCGGTGCCCGGGTCGTCGGGGAGGTCGAAGTCCTCGTTTCCGACGGTGACGACGCCCCCGCCCCCTGTCGCTCCGCTGGGCTGGTGGGCCCACCACACGTCGGCGAGGCCGAGGTGGTCGACGTCGGCGTACACCGAGGACACGAGCAGGTCGCCGGCCAGGACCGCCCAGTAGTCCCAGCGCTTGTTGATCCCGAAGTGCCCCTGGAGGTTGGCCCGGTGCAGCGGGTGCCGTGACCAGCCGAGGGCCGCCGGGTTCATGCCGAGACCGTCGGGCGTGCAGAGGTCGACGGGTTCGGTGAGCTCGTTCTCGTGGGTAGCCATCACCGCTGATCATGCCGCGCCGCGCGACAGCCGTGCGGCGGGCCCGCGCTACTCCGGGCACAGGGATGCACCGATCCGGTGCGCTTCCATGCCCAGACGCATGCAGCTGACCGGCGAGCACCCCCGGTCCGGGCGATGGCACTGAGTGCCATCGCCCGCTAGGGTCCTCCCAGCCCGGACCGCGGATGGGAGATCAATGAGCGCACTCAGCTTCGACGGCGACGTCATCGTGGTGACGGGGGCCGGGGGCGGCATGGGCCGTTGCCACGCCCTCGAGCTGGCCAGCCGCGGCGCGCGGGTCGTGGTGAACGACCTGGGCGGCCACCCCTTCGGCGGCGGCAGCGACGCGGGCCTGGCCCAGATGGTCGTCGACGAGATCGTCGCCGCGGGAGGCGAGGCGGTGGCCAACGGCGAGTCGGTGGCGACGGTCGAGGGCGCGGCGAGCCTCACCGAGGAGGCCATGGACCAGTGGGGGCGCCTCGACGCTGTGGTGGCCAACGCGGCCATCGTGCGCGACCGCCCCTTCGACGAGATGACCATCGCCGACTTCGACGACGTGATCGACGTGAACCTCCGCGGCGTGATGCGGGTCCTGCACCCGGCTTTCAAGGTGATGAAGGCAGGTGGTGGCGGCCGCATGGTGGCGGTGACGTCGAGCTCCGGGATGCTGGGCGCCCACGCCCAGGCCAACTACGCGGCGGCCAAGTCGGGCCTGCTCGGACTCACCCGGGCCATCGCGCTCGACGGTGCCGCGAGCGGCATCAAGGCGAACCTCCTGGCGCCAGGTGCGCTGGGCACCCGGATGCACCTCGCCATGGTCGAGTCGGCCAGCTACCACGCCGACGCGAGCGCCGACCTGGTGCAGAACGAGCACGCAGCCGAACAGCTAAAGGCCGATCTGGTCAGCCCGATGGTCACGCTGCTCACCCACCCGACCTGCCCGGTCACGGGCGAGATCCTGTGCTCCTGGGGCGGCTGGTACGGCCGGTTCGGCGTCACCCTCAACCGGGGATGGTCGGCCAAGGGGGCGCCGGTCACCGCAGAGGACCTGGAAGACCGCTGGGACCAGGTCGTCGACACCGGTTCGGCCCGCGACGCGGGGCTCGACTCGTTCGCCCAGGCCACCCGGCAGATGTCGAAGGGCTAGTGCCGTGTCAGGTGACGTTCGCCCTCTTCACGGCGAGTCAAGGGTCGCCGGTCGCAAGGACCCAGGACGAAGGCGCAGCCATAGCTGCGGCGAGGACGAGGACGCCGCGAGCGGTGGCACTGGCCGGCATGAAAGGGGCGCAAACGTTGCCTGACACCGCACTGGTGGCGCCATGACCACCGTCGCGGCGGGCTTCACTCGCTACACCGGGAGCCGGGTCCACCGCGTGGAGGACTCCCGGCTGCTGCGAGGCCGAGGCACCTTCGTTGACGACATAAGCCGCCCGGGCATGCTCCACGCCTGCTTCGTGCGGAGCTACGAGGCACGCGGGCGCATCGTGTCCATCGACGCGGATGAGGCCCGAGCGCTGCCGGGCGTGCACGCGGTCTTCGTAGCCGGCGACCTCAACCCCGGGGTGCACGAGCAGTGGCACTCCCAGCTCGGCCCCGCGTCGCCGGAGACGCCTCGCCCGCCGTTGGCCGAGGGCGAGGTGCGCTTCGTGGGCGATCCCGTCGCCCTCGTCATCGCCGAGAGCCGCTACATCGCAGAGGACGCCTCAGAGCTGGTGGTGGTCGAGGTCGAACCTCGCCCGCCGGTCGTCGACTACCTGACCGCGCCCGACGCCGACGAGCTCGTGCACGAGGACTTCGGCACGAACGTGATCCACGACGACGGCGCCCCGGTCGAGATGCTCGACGACACCTTCCGGGCGGCGCCCCACCTGGTCCAGGAGTCGGTGTACCAGCAGGCCTACGCCGCCGTGCCGATCGAGACGCGCGGCATCGTGGTCGAGCACGACGCGGGCACGGGCGACGTGACCATGTGGGTCGCCACCCAGGCACCGCACGAGCACCGGGCGTTCTGCGCCCGCCTGCTCGACATCCCCGAGCACAGGGTCCGGGTGATCGCTCGCGACACCGGGGGCGGCTTCGGCCAGAAGATCTTCGTGCTCCGCGAGGAGATGGCCATGATGCTCGCGGCCACGAAGCTCGCGGCGCCGGTGAAGTGGATCGAGGATCGGCGCGAGAACCTGATGACGGCGGGCTGGTCGCGGCACGAGTCGGGCGACGTGACGATGGCATTCGACTCCGACGGCTCGATCCAGGGCGTCCACCTCGACTTCCTGTCCGACGCCGGGGCGTACCCCACGCCATGGCCTGCGATGCCGGCGATGTCGGTCGGCACCCTGTTCCCAGGGCCGTACCGGGTCCCGGCGGCCGGCTTCCGGCTGCGGTCCGTGTACACGAACACGGCCGGACGCAGCGGCTACCGGGGACCTTGGCAGTACGAGACGCTGGCCCGCGAGGTCGTGATGGAGATCGCAGCTCGCCGGCTCGGGATCGACGCAGTGGAGCTGCGCCGCCGGAACCTGCTGCGGCTCGACGAGATGCCGTACCGCAACGCCAACGGGATGCGCTACGACACGTCGAGCCCGCTCGAGACGTTCGAGCAGGCCGTGGAGATGCTCGGCTACGAGGCCTTCCGGGAGGAGCAGGAGCTCGCCCGGCACGACGGCCGCTACCTCGGCGTCGGCTTCTCGAACTACATCGAGCCGACCACACCGATCTTCGGCATCTTCTCCACGGAGGGGGCGACGATCCGGATCGAGCCCAGCGGGAAGGTCAACGTGTACGTCGCCGGCGGCTCGTCCGGGAACAGCCTCGAGACGGCGGTGGTGCAGCTCACCGCCGATGCGCTGGGCGTCGAGATCGACGACGTGAACACCATCCAGGGCGACACCTCCCTCACCGGCTTCGGAGGCGGCACCGGCGGTAGCCGCAGCGGCGCGATGCTCGCCGGCGCCATCGCCGAGACCTCGGCCGGGCTCAGGGAGCGGATCGTCGCCATCGCAGCCCACCGCCTCGAGGCGGCCCAGGCCGACATCGAGCTCGAGCGAGGCTGGGCCCACGTGCGCGGCACGCCCGGCGCCCGGATCTCCGTCGCCGAGATCGCCGCCCTCTCCTACTTCTCACCCGACGCGCTGCCACCCGAGGTGCCGCCGGGACTCGAGGCGAGCAGTCGGTTCTCGCCCAAGGCCCGCTCCAACTGGGCCAACGCCACCCACGTCTGCACCTGCGAGGTCGACCCCGACACCGGCCAGGTCCGTCTCCTGCGCTACCTCGTCAGCGAGGACTGCGGGGCCATGATCAACCCGGCGGTGGTCGAGGGCCAGATCGCCGGCGGGACCGTGCAGGGCATCGGCGGCGCCCTCCTCGAGCACATGCCGTACCAAGAGGACGGCAACCCGCTCGCGACCACCTTCGTCGACTACCTGATGCCGACGGCCACCGACGTGCCGGAGATCGAGTACGGCCACCTGGAGACGCCCGGTCCGATGCCGGGCGGCTACAAGGGCGTGGGCGAGGGCGGGGCGATCGGCGCGCCGCCGGCAGTGGTGAACGCGGTCAACGACGCGCTCTCGCCGTTCGGCGTCAACGTGACGGAGCTGCCCCTCACCCCCGAGCGGATCCTCTCCGCCATCGACAGCACAAGGCCGCCAGCTAGGTAGCTGGCCGCAGCGGCCGGCGGCGGCGAGGGGGCGCCCCGGTGACCTCGAGGTCGGGGAGCATCTGAGCCATCCGGAACGCCTCCCGGATCGTCTGGACGAGGTCGGCCGACTCGTCGCGAAGCCACTGCTCGTACGCAGCACTGGCCGCCCCGACCGCGATGTGGGCCACGACCTGCGGGCCCAGCTCCTGCTCCGCCTGGCCCATGCGGCGGGCCGCGTAGCGCGCCAAGACGGCCTGCCACTCGGCGTTGTGCAGCGCGGCGCTGGCCCTCAGCGCGGGCGTGTGCATGATCAGGGCCATGCGCTCCCGGTGGGCGACCGGCCCGTCGGTGTGCACGCGGTTGAAGCGCACCACTGCATCGAAGATGACGTCGAGCATCGGACGGTCGTCAGGCTGGGCGCCCAGCCAGCCCTCGAGCTGCCGTAGGAACGCGGCGAAGTTGCCGAACGGGATGTCGTTCTTCGAGTCGAAGTAGCGGAAGAACGTGCGCCGGGATATCCCGGCGGCGGCCGCGATGTCCTCCACCGAGGTGTCGGCGAAGCCCCTCTCCGCCAGCAGCTCCAGGGCGGCCTTCTCGATCGCTTCGACCGTCGTCATCCGCGACGTCCGGCTCACGGCGGCCTCGTCCGACGACATGGGTCCATTCATACCACCGCGGCTCGATGCTCCTGGCAGGGGCGTCGCACCGCTAGAGCAGGACCGGAAGCGTCTCCCAGCCCCTGACCACCGACACCGGGGCCATGCGCGCGCCGGCCAGGTCGACCTCCCACTCGGGGAAGCGCTTCAAGACCTCCTCGACCACGATCCGTCCCTCGAGCCGGGCGAGGGCGGCGCCCAGGCAGAAGTGGATGCCGTGACCGAAGGTGAGGTGCTGACCGGCCTCGCGGTGGATGTCGAAGCGGTCGGGATCGTCGTAGCGCCGCTCGTCGTGGTTGGCCGAGTGGGCGAGGAGCAGCATGGCACTGCCGGCCGGCACGGTCTGGCCGTGGGCCTCGTGGTCGCGGGCGACGTAGCGCCCGATGATCGGACCGGGCGACTCGAGCCGCAGCAGCTCCTCCACGGCGCCAGGGATCAGCGCCGGATCGTCGACCAGCTCGCGCCGCTGGTCCGGGTGGTCCGCCAGGACCTTGCCGGCCCAACCGATCAGCCGGTTGGTGGTCTCGTTGCCGGCCCCGGCGACGACGTTGACGTAGAGGAGCACCTCGTCGCGCGTCAGCCGGCGCGTCACGCCGTGCTCGTCTTCGAACTCGGCGTTGAGCAGGTCGGTCATGACGTCGTCGGAGGGGTGCTTGGCGCGCCAGTCGATGTACTCGCCGAAGATGGCGTTCAGCTTCGAGCCCGCGCTCCACTTCGCGCCCTTCTGGAACTTCATGGGCTTCCCGGGCTCGGTACGCAGGTAGCCGTCGACGTAGTCGCGGATCGTGCGCTGGTCCTCCTTGGGGATGCCCATGAGCATGCCGATCACCTGCATGGGCACCTGTGCGCCCAGGTCGCCCACGAAGTCGAAGCCGTCCGAGCCGACGAGAGGATCGAGGCACTCGGCGGTGAACTCGCGGATCTGGGGCTCGAGCGCGGCCAGACGCCGTGGGGTGAAGGCGCGCGACAGCAGCTTGCGGTGGATCGTGTGCGAGGGCGGATCCTCGAAGATCAGGGTTCCGGCGGGCTGCTGGGCGTCGGCTTTGATCAGCTCGAGGACGTTGCCCCTGCTGTTGATGAAGGTGTCGCGGTCGACCAGCGCCCGCTCGACGTCTTCGAACCGGGTGAGGGCGTAGAAGTCGTATCGCTCGTTGTAGTACAACGGCGCCTCGTCCCTCAGGCGCCTCAGCACCGGGTACGGATCGGCCGTGATCTCGACGTCGTACGGATCGAAGTAGAGATCGCTTGCCGTTGCAGCTGACATCGCAACTTCCCCTCTTGGCACTCAGTGTCACCTGGTCGTGCCACTGTGCCATGGCACGATGCGCCCGGCAACCTCTGCCCACAGGGCCGCCCGAGACTGATGGCACTGCGTGCCACCGGGCGCTACCTTGGCTGTCCATGGACCACCTCCGGCACGCGGACCTGTGGCACACGGGCATCGTGGTCGACGACCTCGCCGGTGCCATGACCGAGCTCGGCGCTCAGCTCGGCGTGAGCTGGTACGAGGGCGGCGCGGAGGTGCGGATGACCACCGAGGCGGGCACCACGACCGTGACGACCAGCTACGCGCTGTCGAAGGAGGGCCCCCACCACGTAGAGCTCGGGCAGTCGATCGAGGGCACGCTCTGGACCACACCGACGCCGGGCCACGCCCACCACGTGGGCTACTGGGTCGACGACGTGGTCGCGGCCTCCCGCGCCCTCGACCAGGGCGGCTCCCCGCGGGTCGCCACCATCGCCATCAGCGACGATGCGGCGCCCATGTGCGCCTACCACCGGACCACCAGCGGCCTCTTCGTCGAGGTCGTGAGCCGCGGCCTGCGCCGCGTGCTCCTGCCCGAGGAGCGAGGATGACCACCGCAGACATGCAGCCCGACCAGCTCGAGGACGCGCCTCGCGGGGAGCAGTTCTACCAAGGCCTGCTCGACGACGAGATCCGTCCGGTGCCCGTCAGCTTGCGGGCCACATCACGGGGCTTCACCGGCTCGGGCGGCATCGAGCGCTCCCGCTACTTCGATCCCGAGTTCCACCGGCGCGAGATGGAGGGCGTGTGGAGCCGGGTCTGGCAGATGGCGTGCCGGGAGGAGCAGATCCCGAACGTCGGCGACTCGATCGTCTACGAGATCGGCGACTGGTCGTTGATCGTCGTGCGCACCGCTCCCGATGAGATCCGCGCCTTCCACAACTCGTGCCTGCACCGGGGCACCCAGCTGCGCACGAAGGCGGGCAACGTGGCCAAGGGCCTGCGCTGCCCATACCACGGCATGACCTGGAACGTGGACGGGACGTTGCGTGAGATCCCGTGCGAGTGGGACTTCCCCCAGATCGACCCCGCGAAGTTCTGCCTCCCGGAGGCGAAGGTCGGCTCGTGGGGCGGCTTCGTGTTCGTGAACGTCGATCCTGAGGCAGCGCCGCTGGAGGAGTACATCGAGGACCTGCCTTGGCACTTCGCCGACTCGCCTCTCGACGAGCGCTACCTCACCGCCCACATCGTCCGCACGGTCCCCTGCAACTGGAAGGTCGCGCTCGAGGCCTTCATCGAGGCGTACCACACGATGGCCGTCCACCCGCAGCTGCTGCCGACCGCCGCTGACTCGATGAGCGAGTACGACGTCTACGGGCCCCACGTCAGCCGCATGATCACCGCTGTGGGGGTCAGCAGCGACCACCTCGAGAACCCCCTCGACGACCTCGAGATCGTGCGCGCCATGCTCGGGTCTAAGGACGCCGAGGTCACGATCGAGCCCGGCTCGGGAGCCCGGCGGGTCCTCGGCGACCGGGTGCGCGCGTCACTGAAGCGGCGCACGGGCCGCGACCACTCGCACCTCAGCGACGCCGAGACGCTCGACGGCGTCGAGTACTTCCTGTTCCCGAACTTCATGCCGTGGGCCGGCTACCTCACGCCGTTCGCGTACCGGTTCCGGCCCGACCGGCACGACCCCGACTCGTGCGTGATGGACATCATGGTGCTGGAGCCTCTCCCGGAGGGCGAGCCTCGTCCTCCCGCGGCCAAGACCCGGCACCTGGGGCCGGACGAGAGCTGGTCCGACGCACCCGAGCTGGGCGTGTTCGGTCGGGTGTTCAACCAGGACGGCTCGAACTTCGGCCGGATCCAGCGCGGGCTACGAGCGTCCGTGCGGGCCACCACCACCCTGGCCAGCTACCAGGAGAGCCGCATCCGCCACTTCCACGCGACGCTCGACGACTACCTCAGCCGTTCGGCGACAGAGCGCTAGGCGTCCTGAGCGGCCGGCTTCGGTCGGCGGGGGTCGTGGGGCTTGCCGGAGTCGGCACCGCCGTGGCGGCGCAGGAAGGTCATCTTGCGGGTCCGCAGGCGCCAGCCGTTGTCGGTGCGCACGTAGGTGTCGCTGTACCAGCCCATCCGCATGTGGTGGTTGGTCTGGTCGACGAAGAGCAGCGGCACCTGCCCCGTGCCCTTGTCACCGTCGAGCTCGAGCATCGGCTCTCCGGTCAGGAAGAGCCCCTTCGGGGCCGCCTCGACGAGACTCGGCCAGTCAGCCAGGCCGTAGGTGTCGCCGAAGGCGCTGTAGCTGCCGTCGGCGGTGAACACCTCTTCCATGATGTGGTTGATGTCGCCTTGCGTCATCCGCAGCGCGTAGATCGCGTTCAGCTGCTGGATCTCCAGCACGTCCTCGATCGGCAGCTCCATCGTTCAGCGCTCCTCGCTGTCGTGATCCGGTTCGGCGAGCAGCTCCGGGTGCTGCTCGCGCAGGTGGGCGCCCCACGGCTCGTCGTCGCCGGCGATGCGCCGCGCCCCGATCCGCTGGGCGTCAGCGACCACGATCTTCTCGCTGGCCGTGTAGGGCAGCTCGTGCTCCTCGGCGAAGACGACCCGGCTGGGCACCTTGTAGGAGGCCAGGACGGTCTTGAGGTGGGCGATGGTCTCCGCTTCGGTGACGGGGTCGTCGTGGTGCCGGACGGCGCACACGACCACGGCCTCACCGCGCCGCGGGTGGGGGATCGGAACGACGGCGAAGGAGCTCAGCCGGCCCCACTGCAGGAGCTTCGAGCGGACCTCCTCTGGGGAGACGTTGGCCCCCGCCGTCTTGATCATCCCGCTGAGGCGTCCGCCCCAGTGGAGGATCCCCGACTCGTCGAGGTAGCCGGAGTCCCCGGTGCGGAAGTAGCCGTTGCGGTCGAGGTACTCCTCGTCGTCGACCTTGTGGTAGCCGAGCATGAAGGTGACGCCCTTGACCGCGATCTCGCCGAGCTCTCCTGTGGGGAGCGGCTCGCCGGTGTCGCTGTCCACGATCCGCAGGTCGATCCCGGGCAGGGCGCGGCCGTGGGTGACCCGGAACTCGCCGTCTTGCTCCTCGGGCTCCGCCCAGGTGCACAGCGTGAACGTCTCCGTGAGGCCGTAGCCGTTCGACTGCGAGCGCCACTCGCGCGGAGACAGCGCCGCCACCAGCGGCTCCGCCCCGACGGCGAGGGTGAGCGAGGAGAGGTCGCGCTTGGCGAAGTCCGGGTGCTCGATGATCTCGTTGTAGGACTCGGGCATGACCTGGAGCGCGGTGACGTGCTCGCGCTCGATGATCTCGAGGGCGGTGCCCGCATCCCAGCGCTCGATGACGACGACGCTCGAGCCGGCGGCGAGCGGCCCGCCGAGCGTCATGGTGAAGCCGCCGGACCAGAAGTACGGGAAGCGGCTCATCAGCTTGTCGTCGGGGGTGAGCCCCAGCGCCTTGGCCCACCGCCAGCTCTGCACGACCGGCGTGCTGTTCTTGTGGAGAACGGCCTTCGGGTTGGCGCTGGTGCCCGAGGTGTAGATGATGATGCCGGGGTCGCCAGGGTGCACCTCGGCCGTGGCGGCGTCGAGCATCTCGTCGGGCACCTCGTCGGCGCGTGCGAGGATCGCCTCGAGCTGGTCGACGGTGGCGTGGGGCGTCTGGTCGATGGAGAC
Source organism: Acidimicrobiales bacterium (assembly GCA_036570385.1). Classification (GTDB taxonomy): domain Bacteria; phylum Actinomycetota; class Acidimicrobiia; order Acidimicrobiales; family VFJN01; genus VFJN01. The sequence continues at coordinate 11,835 of DATCYI010000194.1, forward strand.
GATGCGCCGGAGGAACGGGAACTTCGCGGAGCGGAGCTGGCCGGCCGTGCCCTGCCCCAGCTCGGGATGGCTCTCGATCAGATCGTCGACGAAGCGGTGGTTGAACAGCGCCGACTGCGTGATCAGGACTGCGGCATCGGAGTGGCGGAGGATGTAGTCGCGCTCGTCGCTCGACGCGAAGGTGCTCACCGGCACCACGACGGCGCCGATGCTGCCGGCCGCGAAGGCGGCCACCACGAACTCCGGTCGGTTGCCGAGCATCAGCGCCACCGCTGTGCCCTTCGAGACGCCCAGCGCCAGCAGCGAGCGGGCCATCCGTCGGACCTCGCTCTCCAGCTGCTCGAAGGTGATCCGACAGTCGTCGAAGATCAACGCCTCCCGGTCCCCGTAGCGAGCAGCGCAATCAGCGATGAACCCGCCGAACGTCAGGTTCTCCCGTTCGGTGTCCAGACCGAGATGCCCCACTGATCCCCCTAGGTGCGAACGTGCCCCGCCGCGGCGACACGCTCCTGCGTGACGCACCAGCGCACGTTAGCGGGCAAGTGGCACGCAGTGCCACGGCCCCTCTCAGAGCATCCGCCGACCCTCAGGCCCCGACCCCTCCGTCGACCGAGATCACGTCTCCGGTGAGGTAGCCGGGCGCCTCGTCGCACAGCCACAGCGCGACGGCAGCGATCTCGCTCGCCTCGGCCAGTCGCCCGACCGGCGTGGCGGCGACGAGCTGGTCGACGAAGCCCGACATGGACGCGCGGAACATCGGCGTGTCGACCGTGCCGGGACAGATGGCGTTGACGCGCACGCCGGCGCGGCCGTACTCCTTGGCCGCCACCCGGGTGAGGCCGACGACGCCGTGCTTGGCCGCCGTGTAGGCGGACACGGTGGGGGCGCCCCTCAGCCCGGCAGTCGACGCGCAGTTCACGATCGAGCCGCCGCCGGAGTCGACGATCGCGGGGATCTCGTGGCGCATGCACGAGAAGGTGCCGGTGAGGTCGACCGCTATCACCCGCTGCCAGTTGTCAATGGTGCTCTCGGCCAGGCGCTTGCCGTGCTCGCCGTCGATCCCTGCCGCGTTGAACGCGGCGTCGAGCCGTCCGTAGGCCGCCACGGCTCCCCCCACCGCGGCCGCGACGGAATCGTCGTCGGTCACGTCGCAGCGCAGGAACGTGCACTCCCCCACCTCGGCCAGCTCCGAAGCCGCGGCCGCTCCAGCGGCCTCGTCGACGTCGGCCAGCACGACTCGCCAGCCGCGCTGCACGAACGCCTCGGCTGCCGCCCGCCCGATCCCCGATCCCGCGCCGGTGATGAAGGCGACCCTTCCCGTCACCTTGCCTGTCACCCGACGAGCGCCTGACTCGGGGTCGCCGCGAGGCGATCGATCACGAAGGCGCCGTCGCGGATGACGGCCTTCAGCGACTCATCGGGCCGGGCGAGCAGGGAGAGGTCGTCGAGCGGATCGCCGGCGACGACGATGAGGTCCGCCAGCGCTCCGGGCGCCACCACGCCGACCTTCGCCGGCGGGTCGACGAGCAGCTCCCCCGCGTTGCTCGTGCCCCAGGACAGGATCTCGGCCGGCGAGAGGCCCTCGACGTCGGAGTAGAAGCCGAGCTCACGGCCGTAGTTGCCGACCTGGTGGTCGAGCGGATCGTCGGCGATGAGGTCGCGGAACACGCCGCTGTAGTCGTCCCCCAGGAGGATCCTGACGCCTGCCGCCTGCGCCCTCGGGAGCATCTTGCGGACGTGCTCGTAGATCTCGGGGCTGGCGCCGAACCGCTTGCCCATGCCGAGCTCGAGCAGGCTCCAGACGTAGACGAGGCTCGGGACCCAGAAGGTGCCCGCCTCCACCATCTTCTCGATGATCTCGTCATCGATCTCGTCGCCGTGGTCGACGACGTCGACTCCGAGCTCCACGCACTCGAGGAGCATCTCCCGCTCGGCCACGTGGGCCCGGACCTTGGCGCCGCGCTCGTGAGCGGTCTCCACGATCGTGGCGATCTCGAGGCGCGACATGTTCCGCGTGGTGCGGTTGTTGATGCCGTGTCCCGAGCTGGCGAAGATCTTGATGGTCTCGACGCCACGGCTGATCTCCTGTCGGACGAGCTTGCGGAGCTCGTCCGGACCGTCAGCGGCGAGGTCGAGGCCAGGTGCGTCGTGGGCCTTCCACCAGGGCCCGCGGTTGTTCATGTCTCCGGTGGTGCCGATGTGGTGGCCGCAGGCCCGGATGCGCGGACCGGGGACGATGTCCTGAGCGATCGCCATCTTCAGCTGTGCGTCGATGTCGTGCGCGCAGGCTGCGCCGACGTAGCCGGTGAAGCCGCTCTCGAGCAGCACCCGGCACGTGCGAACCCCGATGGCCATCATCACTCCGGGCGGGAGCTCCTTGCCTGGGCGGTCACCGCTGCCGATCTCGAACTTGAAGAAGTCGGGGTGGAGGTGGCAGCTGATCAGGCCGGGCATCAGCGTCATGCCGCGGAGGTCGACGGCGTCGGCGGCCACGCCCGCGTGGGGGTTGACCGACGCGATCCGCTTGCCGTCCAGCGTCACGTCGTGGGCCCCGGGCAGCATGCTGCGGCCGTCGAAGATCCGTGCGTTCGCGAGCACCTTCATGGCGTCCTCCTGCATCTCGTCACTCCGACGCCCGGCCGCGGCGGCTGAGGCGCCACTCCGGCGGGAACCTCTCGTCGTTGTCGCGCACGGAGCTGCTCAGGCCCTTGTCGAGGGTCTCACGGTTGAGCTGGAGGGTCGAGGGGTCGGGCTTCATCTGGCGGCCCATCGACTCGAGCCACCCGGTGAGGATGCTCCCCATGTACTCGCCCTTCTGCTGCTTGAAGACCTCGAAGAACATCTTCTGCGTGAAGATGGTGTCGGTGGAGACCGACCTGGCGCAGGCCAGCGCGTACCGCTCGGTCATGGCCTCGAGGTCGTCGAAGGGCACGACCGCGTTCACGAAGTCGCAGTCGGCCATCTCCCGGGCGGTGAAGGGACGGCCGGTGAACACCATCTCCATGAACTTGCGGAGCCCCATCATCTCGGCCCACTGCCACTGGCGAGCGGCCCAGCCGGCGTAGCGGAACGCGGCGTGGCCGAAGAGAGCGTCCTCCGACGAGATCACGAGGTCGGCGTCGGCCGCTTGGTAGAAGTGCCAGCCGTAGCAGTAGCCCCGGACCTCGAGGATGCTGATCTTCTTGAAGTCCTGGAGGCTGCGCATGCCGGCGGCGGGCTCGGTGTAGGACTGCACGTTCGACGCGCCGTACCGGTAGGAGCCCGTGGGCGGGTACTCCACGTCGGCGTCCTCGGGGATCCGCACGATGTGCTTCATCCCCACCTCGCCCCTTCCCGCCATGATGTCCATCAGCTCGGGGAGGTCGGCGCCGCTGCCGAGGTTGGGGCCGTTGGCCCGGATCACCAGCACCTTCACGTCGTCGTCGTAGCTGGCGTAGCGCACCAGGTCGGCGTAGCGGTGCTGCGCGTCGATGGTCATCGCGTTCAGCTCGTCGGCGCGGTCGAGCGTGATGGTGGCGATCTTCGTGACGACGTCCTTCTCGTAGAGGACGATCTCCTCCGCCGAGGGACGCTGCTCGTCTGCCATGGGTGTCTCCTGGGTCGATCCGGGCGGTGGTGCCTCAGCTGGCGACGGAGCTCGGGCCGTCGTCCGCGAGACGGGATTCGATCATCTGCGCGAGCTCGAAGAGGCGCACCTTGCCCGTCGCCGTGACGGGGACGGCCTCCTCGCCGATGAAGACGATGCGACGGGGGATCTTGAACGCGGAGAGCCGGTCGCGCAGCGCGGCACGCAGGTGCTCCTCGGTGGGGGTGGCACCGACCGCGGGCACGACTGCCGCGGCGACGATCTCGCCGCGCTCCGCATCGGGGAGCGCCGCCACGAACGACCGCTCCACCTCGGGCAAGGCGTTCAGCGCGGCCTCCACCTCGAGCCGGGAGACGTTGGCCGAGCTGGTCTTGATCATGTCGCTTATGCGCCCGACGAACCACAGGTAGCCGTCGGGGTCGATCCTGGCCAGGTCCTTGGTGCGGTAGAAGCCGTCGGGCGTGAACACCTCGTCGCGGGGCACCTTGTAGAAGCCGGTCATGACGCCGCCGCCCCTGATCTCCAGCTCGCCCACCTCGCCGGCGGGCCGCTCGGCACCGGTGTCCGGATCGACCACGCGGCGTTCGATGCCGTGGACCGCTCGCCCCGAAGAGCCCTCCTTGCCGTCGGGCATGCGCTGGTCGATGGGCTCGCCGCTGTGGGCGGAGAAGCTCTCCGACATGCCCAGCAGGTTCGCTCTCAGCTGCGGTGGAGTCGGCTTGCCATCGGCCTGTACGGGCCTCCACCCGAGACCTCGGATGCGGTCGACGGCTATGCCGCGCTCCTTGGCCGCGGCACGGAGCTTGGCCAGCGCGTGCCACACGACGACGTAGGTGACGTCGTGGCGCTCGATCATCTCGAGCACGTCGCCGACCTCGGGGGAGGGCGGGTACACGAGGGTTCCGCCTGTGCAGAGGACCTGCAGCGCTGCCGCGATGCCGCCGAGCCAGAAGGCCGGCAGCAGCGGCATCGTCCGGTCGCCCTCGTGCATGAGGAACAGCGCAGCGAGCGAGCGTGGCTTGGTGGCGACCGTCCGCTGGCCGTGGACCACCGCCTTGGGGGTGGCGGTGCTGCCGGACGTGTAGACGACGAAGGCGTCGTCGGCCGACGAGACCGCCCGCTCGACGGCCGCCAGCAGCTCATCGCTCGGTGCGCCCGCGGCGTCCGCCCGCGCGAGGAGATCGCCGACCGCTCCGGCCCAGGCGACGCCCTCGGCGTCGTCGAGCCAGATGGAGCGCAGGTGGGGTGCGCTCGGAAGCCACAGGGTGCGGTCTGGTGCCGCGGGCAGCTCCGGGAGCGCGACCTCGAGCGCCTCCACGAAGTCGCGCCGGAGGAAGCGGCGAGCCCCGATCAGGACCTGGACGTCGCTGGTGGCCAGGATGTGGGCCAGCTCGGGTGGCGTGGCGAGCGTGCTGATCGGGGTGACGAGCGCACCTATGCGAAGCGCGGCGTAGAAGGTGGTGAGCATCAGCTCCCCGTCGGGGGCGAGCAGGCCGACCCGGGTGCCCTTGCCCACGCCGGTGGCCAGCAGGGCCTTGGCCGTGCGCGCCGAGCGCCGATCCAGCTCTGCATAGGTGATCGTCTCGCCGGCGATGACGAGGGCCGGGTGATCGGCTCGCGCGCTGGCGATCTCTGCGAAGAGCGCTGGGAAGGTGGACGGCTCGGTCACATCAGAACCGGGTGATGGGGTCCTTGCCGTCCCATCGTTGTGCGGCGGTCCGCATCATCGCGAACCCCTTCTCCCGAATCGGGCTCGGCTCCAGCAGCTCGACCATGAACCCGAGCGTCGCGGCGGTGTCGACCCAGCAGGTGCGGGTGGGGCCGACGTGGGCCTCGTAGGCGAGCTCGGCGCCGCTCGCGAGGTAGGCGTCGCGCTCGGCTTCGTAGTCGTCGCAGTAGAGCGCCATGTGGTGCAGCCCGTGCTGGCCGCGAGGGAACAGGTCGCGGAACACGCCGGGGTCGTCGTTCTCCTGGCAGACCAGCTCGATCTGCAGGTCGCCCGCGTAGGCGATGGCTGCGCTGCACCTGGGGAACTCTGTGGGGACCCCCCGGTGGCGGCCGTCGGTGGCCCCGATGTCGTCGAACCAGAAGAAGGGGCCGACGCCGGAGGTGCGGGCCCACCCGTCGATGGCGGTCGCGAGGTCGGGCACGAGCCAGCACACCTGCATGAAGTCGCGGTTCGGCGACGACGCGACGCCCATCAGCTGATGACCGGGAAGCGCTCGCCGCCCATGGGCGCCCACGGCTTCATCGTCGAGTGGTCGAAGTTCGGGCACGGGGAGCCGTTCCAGCAGACGTCCTCCGGCTGCGCCACCAGGATCCACGACCACCGGGGCCGCTCGGTGCGGTTCTCGCCCGCGCCGTGGATGGTGAGGTGGGTGTGGACGGTGATGTCGCCGACCTCATACTGCATCGGCTCAGACATCTCGAGGTCCTGCAGCTCGGGGAAGGCGGTGAGCGCGTCGCCGTCGCCGTAGGTGGTGTAGTCGCCCATCACGCCGAGGCGGTGAGAGCCGTTCACGAACGACATGGTCCCGGACTCAGGGCCGTAGGCCTCGAGTGGGAACCAGAAGGTCATGCCGCCGGAGCGGTCGACGGCGAAGGTGATGAAGTCCTGGTGGAAGGCGGTCGGGCCGTTCCCGCCGTGGCGAGACTCCCGTGACGAAGGCAGCTTCGGCACCAGCAGGTCCTGGTAGTACCGGATGCCGAGGTCGGTGCCGTCGGGCGCACGCCGCCGGAGGAGCTGCTTGGCGCTTCGCCCGACCTGGTCGATCAGGGGCCGGATCACCGGGTGGCGCAGCCCGTTCGGGGTGTGGGCGTTGAAGTACTGGATGCCCGCGCCGCCCTCGGCCACCGCAGCCTCGACGTAGCGTGACATGGGGTTGCTGTCGCCGTCGTCGCCCATGTGCTCACGCGCCACGGCGAGCATCTGGCCGATGACGGCGGGGTCGACGAACCGCTTGAGCTGCACCCAGCCGTGCTCGTGCAGGTGCTCGATCTCGTCAGCGGTGACCGGTCGGCACAGCTGGTCGTCCACGACGGCGTCGACCATCAGATGAACGCTCCTGGCCCCGTGCGGAACGCGTAGAGACCGGCGGTCTCCCCTTCCGGCGGGACGCATGCCTCGGACAGCTGGCCCACCGTGGGGCCGATCCGGTCGGCGACCTCCTGCAGCTTGGCTCGATCGAGGTTGTAGACGTCGATGGCGACGTCGCCCAGGTACTGCCGGACGTACTTCTGCTCGATGCCGCAGAACGTCGCCGCCATCGCCTCACGGGTGTGCGGCCACGTGCCCTCCGGATGGGGGTAGTCGTCGCCCCACATCGTGTTGCCGACGAGGTCGTGCTCGATGCCGAACCGGGCCTCCCAGCTGGCCATGAAGCTGGCGCCGAGGAAGCAGCTCTGCCGGAACTGCTCCGACGGTGGCTTGCCGAGGGCCTCCCGCAGCGAGATGCCGTTGGTGCCGTTGTAGAGCCCGTCCATGTCGGTCATCACCTGGAGGGCCCAGTCCATCCACTGCTCGGTGAGGACGAGCTTGAGGCCGGGATGTCGGGCGAACACGCCGCCGAGGATCATCACCCACGCGCCCCGGCGCGTGCGCCAGGCCGTCTCCATCATGTACATCGCCTGCGCGCCGGGGCCCTGGTAGGGGTAGTGCTCACCGCCGCCGCCGTGCGTGTTCAGCGAGAGCCCCGTCTCCTCGCAGGCCGACCAAAGCGGCTCCCACACCGGCTCGTTCAGCATCGGGAAGTCGCCACGCGGCGCCGGCAGGTTCACGCCCTTCAGGCCGTGCTCGGCCGCCCACTCGACCTCGCGCGCGCAGGCCTTCGGGTCCGAGATGGGGATGTGGGCGATCCCGATGTGACGATCCGGAGCGTCGGACACGAAGTCGGCCAGCCACCGGTTGTAGATCCGCACCCCCACCGGTTCGAGCTCGTTGTAGCGCGAGTGGCCCCACGAGATGAGCCCCGTGGTCGAGAACGGGATCGACTGGCCGTTGAGGCCGCCGTGGTAGATCACGCACGCAGCCACGCCCGAGCGGTCCATGTCGGCGAGGCGAGCGGTGCTGTCCTGCAGGCCGGGCACGAGGCTGGCCTCGTAGCTGCGCTGCAGGAAGGCACGGTCCATCTGGTCCGGGTTGCGGAAGCCGGCCACCTTGCCGAACTCCTCGGCCTCGCCCGACGCCAGGGCTCGCGGCTTGCCGATCACCCAGCTCTCGTCGTCGCCGTCCTTCGCCTCGCTCGACCGCCAGGTGAGCATGCCGGCGGCGGCCATCTCCTCGGTGAAGCGGTCGAAGTCCTCGAGGTGCTTCGCCTCGCAGTACGGCCGCAGCTGATCGGTGACAGACGGGCCCACGTGGCCGTCGGTCGACACGACGATCAGGCGATCCTCGGGGCCCTGCTTCTCGATGTCTGCCATCGGCCTGCTCCTCCTACGCCCGCTCGGTGGCACTCAGTGCCAAGCTCGAACCGTAGTGGAACGATGACACGCTGTGCCACCGCCTGTCAGCCGACGCTCCGAGCCCGCTGGTCGAAGTCGTCGAGGACCTTCTGCCCACGCAGAGGGTTGAGGCCGTGCACCAAGCAGAACGGGATCCCGGCTGGGTCGCGCATCACCACCCACCTCCCCGGGTGGTCCCGCCACTGGGGGTCGACCACCGTCGCACCGAGCTCCTGGAGGCGTTCGACCTCGGCGTCGAGGTCGTCGGTGTGGACGTCGAAGTGGACGCCGGCGTGGCCCTCGTCGATGGCCTGGATGACGAGGCGGTTCGGATCGGCGGCGTGGTTCAGGATCGTGTACTGCTCCATCTTCGTCTGGATCGGCGTCGCCCCGAGGGCCGAGGACCAGAACGACACCGTGTCCTCGACCAGCGCGGCGGGCACGTCGATGTTGATCGTGTTGAGGAGGTTCCGGGTCACCCGTCCGACACTACCGCCGCATGGCACTGGGTGTCAGCGGTTCCGCTTGGCGTTTCCCGCTGCTGCGATGACTCTGCGTCCCAGGGAACGTCGCGCGTCGAATGGTGTCTGACACCATTCGACGCGGGTCAGCGGTGCTCGGGGTTGGGGAAGTCGAAGCGGCAGCCGGCGTCCCACGCGGAGCGCTGGTTGCCGTGGGCCGGGATGCCGCCTTCGTCCTTGAGGATGCGGGCCATGTGCAGCAGGTTCCACGTCATGAACGTGACGTTGCGGTTGGTGAAGTCGTTCTCCGGGCCGCCAGAGCCGGGGTCGAGGTACGACGGGCCCGGGCCGGCCTCGCCGATCCAGCCGGCGTCGGCCTGGGGCGGGATGACGTAGCCCACGTGCTGCAGCGAGTAGAGGATGTTCATGGCGCAGTGCTTCACGCCGTCCTCGTTCCCCGTGACGAGGCAACCGCCGACCCGCCCGTAGAACGCGTACTGCCCTTCCTCGTTGAGCTCGCTGCTGTTGCCGTAGAGCCGCTCGATCACCCGGGTGCACACCGACGACTTCTCACCCAGCCATATGGGCGTGCACAGCACGAGGATGTCGCACGCGCTGAGCCGCTCGTAGATCCCCGGCCAGTCGTCGCGGTCCCAGCCGTGCTCGGTCATGTCCGGCCACACGCCGGTGGCGATGTCGTGGTCGATGGCACGAACCAGCTCCACGCTCACGCCTTGCCGGCGCATGATCTCCATCGAGATGTCGGCGAGCCCCTGGGTGTGCGATTGCTCCGGTGAGCGCTTGAGGGTGCAGTTGACGAACATCGCCCGCAGGCCGCTGAAGTCCCACCGGTCCTGGCGGCACAGCTCCTCCTGCTCGGGGCTCAGTGCCGTCATCGGAGCCGAGCCCGAACGTGCGTCGTGGCCATCGCTGCCTCCAGGGCTCAGGGCGACCCCCTGCCGCCTTCACCCGCGCCTCCGACGCTAACCGTCAGCGCCGGCGACGACCTCGGCGTACCGCGACAGGTAGAGCGGCCAGCCGCCCTCGTCGGCGACGCCGTCGCGCACGCCTTCCCAACCGCCGCCGTGGCGGTCGAGGTGGCGGTGCTCGAGGTCCACGCGGGTCCGGTCGGAGCCCTCGGGAGTGAAGCGCACCTCCACCTCGCTGGCGTTGGCCTCGTCGGCCTCGAGCTGCCAGCGAGGGCTGATGTCCCAGCTGAACACGACCCGGTTCGGCGGCTCGTAGGCCAGCACGCGCGCCCACCGGCACTCGCTCCCGTCCTCGCCCCGGTCGTAGATGTGACCACCGACGTGAGGCTCGAAGCGGGTCTCCGCGATCGGCACGCCGAGCAGGTTGTGCTCCCCGGGCTTGAAGTCGCCGAAGCGCTCCACGAACAGCGCGAACGCTCGGTCGACCGGGGCATCGACGACCACCTGTCGCCGCACCACCACATCGTCATCGGTCATGCTCATAGCTCCTCCTCGGAGTCTGCTTCGGTCATCTCCTGGAACCCGCTGAGGGCACGGCTCCAGAACGCATCGAGCTGGTCTCGCAGGGCTGCCACGCCCGCCTCGTTGAGCCGGTAGATCCGGCGCGTGCCCTCGGCCTGCTCGACGACGAGCCCCGCTTCCTTCAGCACCTTGAGGTGCTGCGACACGGCGGGTCGGCTGACCGGCAGGTCCGAGGCCAGCTCGCCCACCGCCTGGGGGCGCTCGCCCAGCGCCAGCAGGATGCTCCTGCGGGTTCTGTCCCCGAGCGCATCCCACGCCCCATCTTCGTAAGTCTCCACGAACGGTAAGTAAAGACTTACGAATCGCAGCTGTCAAGGGGTCAGCGGGGACCGCCCGGTGGCAGGCTGGCAGCGTGAACACCGAGGGCGCCGACGTCGAGCACCATCAGGCCCCTGTCGGTGGGTGGTGCGCAGCCGGCTGGGAGCCGGTTCGGGAAGCGTTCGTCGGGAACTTCGCCGAGCGCGGTGAGGTCGGCGCGGCAGTGCACGTGATCGTCGACGGTGAGGTCGTGGTCGATCTGCACGGCGGTTGGGCCGACGAGGCGCGCAGCCGCGCCTGGGCGGCAGACACGCTCGTCGACGTGTACTCGGTGGGCAAGGGGCTGCTCGCGACGATGGCGCTGCAGCTGGTCGACGACGGCACCCTGTCGCTGGATCAGCCGATCGCTGACGTGTGGCCCGAGTTCGCAGCCGGCGGCAAGGGACGAGCGACCGTCGAGCACGCCCTGACGCACCGTGCCGGCGTGCCCGCCATCGATGAGGTGCTCAGCACCGACGACATCTTCGACTGGTCGAGGATGACCGCCGCGCTGGCCGCCACCGAGGCATGGTTCCCTCCCGGCGAGCGGCTCGCCTACCACACCAACACGTTCGGCCACCTCGTCGGCGAGCTGATCCACCGGGCCACGGGCGACATGCCCGGCGAGCGGCTGCGCCGCCTGGCCGACCCGCTCGAAGCCGACGTCTGGTTCGGTGTGCCGGAGGCCGAGCAGGCCCGCTGCGCTGACATCATCTGGGCGCCCACGAACGAGATACCGACGCTCAGCTCCTTCGATGGCCTCGAGGGCGACGTGCTCATGGCCGCCAAGTCCCAGCTGAACCCACCGGCCTACTCGTCGATCGGCGTGGTGAACACGCAGCGCTGGAGGTCGCTCCAGCTGGGGTCGACCGCGGGCCACGCCACGGCGCGCGGCGTGGCCCGGATCTACAACGGATTGCTCGAGCCCGGCCGGGTGCTCAGCGAGGCGCTCCGCGACGAGGCGGCGCGCCCGCGGGTGACGGCGCGGTGCCCGATCCTGAACGACGACGTCACCTTCGGGCTCGGGTTCCAGCCCACCACCGAGCGCCGGCCGCTCGGTACCAACCAGCGGAGCTTCGGTCACTTCGGCAGCGGCGGCGCCCTAGGCTTCGCCGACCCCGATGCCGGGCTGGCCTTCGGCTACGCCATGAACCACCTGATCCCTCGGTGGCAGAGCACCCGCAACCGGGCCCTCATCGACGCCGCCTACGCGGCACTGGCCGCGACGACCCAAGGCTGAGGCTCAGTGATGGTCCTCGAAGCCCTCAGGGGCACGATCGAGGAAGACGCTGACGTCTCGCACCAGTCCGTCCGGTGCGAAGGCGATGACGTCTGTGCCCGCGGCGAAGGACGAACCGTCCTCGCGCACGACCTCCCACAGGAGCCGAGCGCGGTCGTGGTGCTGGTCGGCCGGCTGGCGCGCCTGGAAGCGCACCTCGCCGACGTTCTCGATCAGCTGAGCGCGGAAGTCCACCAGCGCGTCGACGCCGGTCAAGACCCCGACGATGGCGTGATAGCTCACGTCGTTCGCGAACAGGCCCCCGCCGATCCGTCGCTGGTCGTCCTCCTCCGAGTTCCAGAACTGCAAGTAGCTGTCGATGGTCCTGTCGATATCGATGGTCATCCGGCTTCCTTTCCTACAGGTCATCCGACCTGCTCGAGGTCAGACCTTGAGCGCGCCGCGGCGCCTTGTCGATGACGCCGGAGGTCATTGTCCGACCGCGACCGCTGCGTCAGGCTGGTCCCATGTCGCCCTCTCAGACGGAGCACGCGGGCCTGCACGTGCGCCGGTGGCGAGACCAGCGCCGCCGCTCCCAGCTGGACGTCGCCGTCTCGGCTGACATCTCGACGCGGCACCTGAGCTACATCGAGACGGGTCGGTCGACGCCCAGCCGCAAGATGATCGAACGGATCTGCGACGAGCTGGATGTGCCCCTGCGCGACCGCAACCAGATGTACCTCGCCGCCGGCCTCGCGCCCGCCCACTCGGAGCGACCGCTCGACGACCTCGCCGACGCCCGACTGGCCGTCGAGGCTCTCCTGCGCGGCCACGAGCCCAACCCGTCAGCTGCCGTCAACACCCAGTGGGACCTCGTCGCCGCCAACGACGCGATGCGGCGGTTCCTCGCCGATCTCGCGCCGGAGCTGGTCGGGCCTCCCCTGAACATGATGCGCGCCACCCTCCACCCGGACGGCCTCGCTCCCCAGATCCGCAACCGGGCCCAGTGGCGCGAGGTCGCCCTGCGACGGGTGCGCCGGCAGCTCGACCGCGTGGCCGATCCGGCGCTCGCCGCGCTGCTCGAGGAGCTGGAGTCGTACCCGGCGCCTCCGGCCACCGCTGACGACCGTGCGACCGGGGCCCACGACGTCATCACCCCGCTCGTGCTCGCGACACCGTTCGGCGACCTGTCCTTCCTCTACGCGGTGACCGTGCTCGGCGCGCCCCGCGACATCACCCTCGACGAGATCGCGATCGAGACGTTCTTCCCGGCGGACGCAGCCACCCGCGCCGCGCTCTCGGCGATGGCCGGCGAGCGCGGCGATATTCCTTGACGGGAATATGATCAGCCCATAGGTTCGAGACCATGCAGGCAGCGGTGTTCAGTGCCCTGGGCGAGCCGAACCGGCTCAGGATCGTCGAGCTGCTGCGGGCCAGCTCGTTCGCGGTCGGCGACATCGCTGACGCGCTCGGGATCAGGCAGCCCCAGGTGTCCAAGCACCTGAAGGTGCTGGCCGACGCCGGGATCGTGCGGGTCGAACCACGGGCTCGCCGACGCATCTACCACCTGCAAGCCGAGCCGTTCGACGGGATCGCCCGCTGGATCGGGTCCTTCGAGGCCCTGTGGGACACCCGCCTCGACTCCCTCGGCGACTACCTGCACGCGAACGACGACCAGGAGGACCGGCAGTGATCTCGAGCCTGCTCAGGAAGAAGAAGGATCTCAGCTTCGAGCGCTCTTACCACGCCCCGGTGGAGGCCGTGTGGCGGGCCTGGACCGAGGCCGATCGCCTCCGCAGGTGGTGGGGCCCGGAGAAGACCACCGTCGGCGAGTGCGAGGTGGACCTGCGGATCGGGGGACGCATCTACGTCGTCACCGTGGCCGGTGAGGAGATGGGGAAGTACGCCGGCACCCGCTGGCCGATGGACGGCACCTTCTCGCGCATCGACGACCTGAAGCGCCTCACCTACGACGCTCGTTCGTGGACCGAGGGCGAGGAGGAGACGACGACGATCCACCACGCAAACGACGTGACGCTCACCGCTGACGGCTCGAAGACCGACCTGACCCTCCACGTCGCGATCACCGAGATCGGGTCCAAGGCCAAGCTCGCAGCGTTCGGCATGAAGTGGGGCTACAAGGCCCAGCTCGACGCCCTCGAGAAGCTCCTTGCCGACTGAGCCCCTCGGACGCCAGTGCCCCCGACGGGTGCCACGGTCAAACCGGGAACCTGCGACGGATCCAGTCGGCGAAGAGCGGGTCGACCACGAGCAGCCGCTCGTCGGTCCGGGTCAGGTAGCCCAGGTTGGTGAGCGCTTCGATGGCCCCCGTGGCGGTGCCGGCCGGCAGGTCGAGCACGTCGGCTGCGGTGCCGAACGGACTGCCGCCGCTCACGATCACCCTCAGCGTCTTCTGGTGGCCGGCGGGCAGCAGCGCGTAGAGGCGCTCGGATCCGTTGTCGACGCTCGAGCGGACGCCTGCCAGCGCCCGCTCCCACGTGTCGAGGTCGGCTGTGGCCCCTGGGTCGGTGCTCCGCCAGACGGCATCCGCCAGCTGCATCATCCTCTGCGGATGCCCCCGAGCGAAGTGGATGATCCGCTCCGTCACCGCCCCCGGATGCCGGTCGGTCGCGGCGAAGCCGTCGTCGACGATCTCGGCGATCTCGCTGTCGGTGAGCGGGCCGATCTCGATGAGGTCGGCCTGGGCGAAGAAGGGCTGCGCCTGATCGGAGAAGAGCGTGCGCATCGTCGAGGGCTCCGAGCCGGCGAAGACGATCGCTATGTCCCGGTAGTGGTGCTGCAGCTCGGTGCGCAGAAGTCCGGCCGCGTTCGGCACCTGCGCCACGCCCGAGAACTCGTCGAAGACGAGGATCAGGTCGTGGTGCTGTGCGACCTCCACCAGCTTCTGCAGCAGCGCGCGAACCGCGAGGACGGGATCCGGACGCTGACGGGCCGACTTGGTGAGCTCGAGACCGAGCGCGCCGACCCGGAACGACAGCTCGCCGGACAGGGAGTCGAGCAGGCGCCGGGCCCGGCCCTGCAGCTGGCTCATGCCTTGGTCGATCGCGCCGGCGAGGTCGGCCATCGAGTTGAGCTCGTAGAGATCGATCCAGATCGTCTCGGGCCCGACCTCCGCGAGATCCGCGGTGACCCGTCGCAGCAGGCTCGTCTTGCCGTAGCGGCGCGGTCCGAGCAGCGCCGTCACCCTGCGCTCGACCATCCGCTCCGCGAGGTCGCGCCGCAGGTCGTCACGCCCGGTGACCTCCGACGGAGCGAGCGGCCCCTGGAACGGGAACGGGCTTCGATCCATGACGACACTCTACCTAATAGAACCTGGTCACTACTACTAGCTAGTACCTTCGAGGACCCCAAGCCCGTGCCTTACGCTTGAAGTACCTCTCCCTCGACACCCGAACGAAGCGGAGGACGCTGTGCCCAAAGGACCCAAGGCAGGAACCAGCCGGAAGCCACCCGAGCCCACGGACAGCCACGACGAGATCGCCGACTGGATGCGGCGGATCATGCCCGACCTCCAACCGGTGGTCGAGCGGATCGACAAGCTGATCCGCGACACCCACGACGATCTCCAGTACGCCATCAAGTGGAAGAAGGCGTACTACGGGCTACCGGAGCAGGGATGGATCATCGAGCTCGTCGCCTACGACGTCTCCGTGAACGTCGTCTTCCACGGCGGAGCCGACTTCGACTCTCCCCCGCCGCTCGGCGACACGGGCCGCAGCCGCTACATCAAGCTGAAGTCGCTCGAGGAGGCCGAGCAGCCCGACCTCGAGGCGTGGATCGCCCAAGCGGGTCGGGTGCCCGGCTGGAAGTGAGAGCCCGGCCCTAGCCAGGGCGAAGGTGCTCCAGGCGTGTTTCTGCACCGATTCGGTGCAGAAACACGCCCAGAACGATCAGCCTCCTGGCCGACGACTCCGCCAGACTGCCTACGATCCGCGCATGGCGCGATCCGACGAAGCACCCACCGGCCCCCTGCACGGAGTACGGGTGCTGGAGATGGGCTCGTTCATCGCGGGCCCCTTCGCCGGCCAGCTGCTCGGCGACTACGGGGCCGACGTGATCAAGGTGGAGTCGCCGGGCGACGGCGACCCGATGCGCCGCTGGGGCGTCACTCGCAACGGCGACAGCCTGTGGTGGCCGGCCATCGCCCGCAACAAGCGGTCGATCACCCTCGACCTGCGCGACGAGGGGGGCCGCGACGTCGTGCGGCGCCTCGCCGCCAAGTGCGACATCGTCCTGGAGAACTTCCGGCCCGGGACGCTCGAGAAGTGGGGCCTCGACTACGCCACCTTGGCGAAGGACAACCCCCGCCTGGTGATGACCCACATCAGCGGGTTCGGCCAGACCGGTCCCCTTGCCGGCCAAGCCGGCTTCGGCAGCGTGGGCGAGGCGATGGGCGGCATCCGCCACACCACCGGCAGCCCGGATCGTCCGCCATCGCGCGCGGGCATCAGCCTGGGCGACGCGCTGGCGTCGGTGTTCGGCGTGATCGGCACCGTGACAGCGCTGTTCGCGGCGCGAGAGCGCGGGATCGGCCAGGAGGTCGACGTCGCCATCTACGAGGCCGTCGCCGCCCTGATGGAGTCGACGATGGCCGACTACGAGCTCGGCGGGGTGGTGCGCGAGCGATCCGGCAGCGTGCTCCCGGGCGTCGCGCCGTCGAACGTCTACCCCACCGCCGACGGGGCGGAGGTGGTTGTGGCCGGCAACGCCGACGCCGTGTTCGCCAGGCTCTGCCAGGCGATGGGCCAGCCGGAGCTGGCCACCGACGAGCGCTTCGCCACCCACGGAGCGCGCGGCGACAACATGACGGAGCTCGATGAGCTGGTGGGCGCGTGGACGTCCGCCCTGCCCTGCGAAAAGCTGCTCGCGGTGCTCGACGAGCACGGCGTCCCGGCGGGGCGGATCTTCACCGCCCCCGACATGCTCACCGACCCCCAGTACGTGGCGCGCGACATGGTGCGCAGGGTCACCTCCACGCAGGGCTGGGACGTCCCGATGACCGGCGTGGTGCCCCGCTTCACCGAGACGCCGGGCACGATCCGCCACGCCGGTCCCGCCCTCGGCCAGCACACAGACGAGGTGCTGACCGAGCTGCTCGGCCTCGACACGCAGGCCATCTCCGAGCTCCACAGCAGCGGCATCACCGGCCGATGACCCATCATCGGGGCGTCACCACCACGGTCGCGCTGACCTAGCGGAGTGGCGCCGGTAGACAGCGAGCATCGCACCACCAGGGGGACACATGACCAGCACCGACCGCCGTCCGGGCATCGATCTCTACGACGCCGCCACCTTCGACGGCGGCCAGCCGCACGACCAGTTCGACTGGCTCAGGGCCAACGCCCCTGTGCACCGCCACGAGCTTCCCGACGGCGGCCACTACTTCGCGCTCACGCGGCACGATGACGTGCGGGCCGTGGGCAAGGACGCTGCGACCTTCTCGTCCGAGCCGACGATCATGCTCGACGACGGCGCCGCGGGAGCCTCGATGGGCGACCACAAGATGATGCTGATGGCCGACCCGCCGCTGCACACCCGCATGCGCCGCATGGTCAGCCGCGAGTTCACGCCCAGTGCGGCGCGTGCTCTGCGGCCGCGCATCGATGAGCTCGCGGCGCGGATCATCGACGAGGTGATCGAGCGAGGCGAGTGCGACCTCGTCTCCGACATCGCCGGCGAGATGCCGAGCTTCGTGATCGCCGAGCTGCTCGGCATCCCGCTCGAGGATGGGCGCACGCTCTACCACCTGACCGAGACGCTCCACGCTGCGGCCGCGTCGGTAGGCGTCGAGGCCCAGCAGGCGGCCTTCGGTCAGATGTACACCTATGCCTCGCAGGTGTTCGCGCAGAAGCGGGAGGAGCCCGGCGACGACCTCGCCACGCTCCTGGCCACCGGCGCCCTAGACGACCGACCGGTCGACGAGCTCGACTTCTTCCTCTGGTTCGTGCTCCTCGTCGACGCCGGCGGCGACACCACCCGCAACCTCGTCGGCGGCGGCATGCACGCGCTCTTCGCCCACCCCGACCAGCTCGCCGCCCTGCGGGCCGATCCTGACGGAGTGCTCCCGACCGCCATCGAGGAGCTGCTCCGCTACGTGAGCCCGGTCGTCTACATGCGCCGCCGGGCCACCCGAGACACGGAGCTGCGCGGTGTGCCGATCGCGGAGGGCGACCGGGTGGTCATGTACTACGGCGCCGCCAACCGCGATCCCGAGGTGTTCGACCGGCCGCACGAGCTCGACCTGCGCCGCTCGCCGAACCACCACGTGGCCTTCGGTGGCGGCGGTCCGCACTTCTGCCTCGGTGCGCACATCGCGCGCATCGAGATAGACGCGCTGCTGCGCCAGATCCTCTCCCGCCTCGAAGACCTCTCCCCTGCCGGGGACGCGCAGTGGCTGGCCTCCAACTTCATCTGCGGCCCCACCCACCTCCCCGTCACCTTCCGCCCCGGCCCGCGCACGGCGGCGTGAACCGCGCCGTACCCTCCTCGGCGTGAGCACCGAACCGATAGACGTCATCCGCGAGTTCTGCGCTGCCTTCGGGAAGGGTCAGCCCGACCTCGACCGCATCGTCGGCTTCTTCACCGAGGACGCCGTGTACCACAACATCCCCGTCGACCCGGTGGTGGGCCCGGACGCCATCCGCACCACCTTGGAGTCGTTCTCCACGGGCGTGGAGTCGATCGAGTTCCAGGTCCTCGCCATCGCGGCCGCGGGCGGGACGGTGCTCACCGAGCGGGTCGACGTCTTCCGCTACCCGGGCAAGGAGATCTCGCTGCCCGTCATGGGTGCCTTCGAGGTGGTCGACGGGAAGATCGCCGCCTGGCGCGACTACTTCGACATGAACCAGTTCATGAGCCAGCTCGGCTGAGGTAGGTCAGCCTTCGGTGGGTTCGAAGAGCGAGGCGGGGAAGCCGCCCTTGCTGATCGGCCCCCACCTCGTGGGCTCGATGAGGATGGCCGTCTTCTCCTGCTCGACCATGGCCTGGCGGTACTCGTCCCAGTCCGGGTGCTCGCCGGAGATGCTGCGGTAGTACTCGACGAGCAGCTCTACGGCCTCGTCGGGCTCCGCGACCCTGGCGTCGCCGTCGACCTGCACCCACTCCGAGTTGAACTCCTCGCCCATCACCAAGACGGAGACGAGGGGGTTGCGCCGCACGTTGGCAACCTTGGCCCGCTCGGGGTACGTGGAGGTGACGAGGGCCCCTGACGGGAGCAGCCCGCCGGTGATCGGGCTCAGCTGGGGCCGGCCGTCGCGGCGAGTAGTCGCCATCACCCACTTGTGCCGGACGCGCACGAACGCATCGAGCTCGCGCCGCTCGACGGTGGTGTCCGTGGCGATGTGCTGGGCGCGCGGATCGGACCGTGGGAGCTTGGTCATGCCCCCAGCGTAGGAAGCCAACGCAACGGAGGAGGTCCTTCGATCCTGAGCGCGGTCCGTACGCGTCGACAGGGCTCAGGGGCCGGAGAAGATCCCGTCGCCGAGGGCCTCGGAGCGGCCGGGAGCGGGCTCGGAGTAGCGGCCGGCCTCGTGGCGGGCCACCACGAAGTGGTGGACCTCGTCGGGACCGTCAGCCAGTCGGAGCGTGCGCTGGCTCGTGTACATCGCGGCCAGCGGGGTCCACTGCGACACGCCGGTGGCGCCGTGGATCTGGATGGCCTGGTCGATGATCTGGCAGACCTTCTCGGGCACCATCGCCTTGACCGCCGAGACGTAGACGCGGGCCTCGGCGTTGCCGAGCACGTCCATGGCCTTGGCGGCCTGGAGCACCATGAGCCGGCAGGCGTCGAGCTCGATGCGAGCGCGCGACACCGTCTCCATGTTCTTGCCGAGGCTGAGGATCGGCTTGCCGAACGCCTCGCGGAACTTGCCGCGGCGGATCATCAGCTCGAGCGCCCGCTCGCCCTGGCCGATGGCTCGCATGCAGTGGTGGATGCGGCCGGGGCCGAGGCGCACCTGGCTGATCTCGAAGCCGCGGCCCTCGCCCAGCAGCATGTTCGATTCGGGCACCCGCACGTCGGTGAACCGGATGTGCATGTGGCCGTGCGGGGCGTCGTCGTGGCCGAAGACCGACATCGGTCCGAGGATCTTGACGCCCGGCGTGTCGATCGGGACCAGGATCTGCGACTGCTGCTTGTGCGTCGGCGCATCCGGGTTCGTGCGGCACATGACGATCATGATCTTGCAGCGGGGATCGCCGGCCCCCGAGATGTAGAACTTCTCGCCGTTGAGGACGTACTCGTCGCCGTCCTTGACCGCCCGCATCTGCACGTTCTTGGCATCGGAGCTGGCGACGTCGGGCTCGGTCATCGCGTAGGCGGAGCGGATCTCGCCGTTGAGGAGCGGCTCGAGCCACTGCTTCTTCTGCTCCGGCGTGCCGACCCGCTCGAGCACCTCCATGTTCCCGGTGTCGGGCGCCGAGCAGTTCAGCGACTCCGATCCGAGCGGGTACTTGCCGAGCTCGACCGCTATGTACGCGTAGTCGAGGTTGGAGAGGCCACCGACCTCGGAGTCGGGCAGGAAGAAGTTCCAGAGGCCGGCCTCCTTGGCCTTGGCCTTGGCGCCGTCGAGCACCTCGAGCTGACCCGGCGCGAAGGTCCACGGGTCGGCCCGTCCCTCACCGAGGCGGAAGTACTCCTCCTGCATCGGAGCGACGACCTCTTCGAGGAAGCGGACCACTCGCTCGTACAGCGGCTGAGCCCCCTCGCTCATGCGCAGGTCGAACAGCTCCGGTCCCTCTTCGCGGGTCTCCCCCATGTCGTCCTCTTTCGTTGCGTTGCGATGTGATGCGAATGCGATGCCCGGGTGCCGCCTCGACCCGACGCGAACCGGGTCCAGCCGACTGGGCTCGAGTCGAGCATGCCGGACCTTCGGCCACCAATGCGACCCGTCCCTGCGAAGCCACTGATCGCACCCCGGGTACGGTCGCGGATCGGCGGCCACCGAGGGCCGCCTGACCTGGAGAGCTGCATGTCGCACGTGGAGGGCAAGGTCGCAGTCGTCACCGGCGGGGCCGGCGGGTTCGGACTCCTGATCCGAAGGATGCTCGCGGAGCGAGGTGCGACGGCGGTCGGCTTCGACGTCGCCGACGCCGAGGGCTGCCGCACGGTGGACGTCACCGATCGGGCCGCTGTGCGCGCCGGCATCGACGGCGTCGTCGAGGAGCACGGCCGAGTCGACATCCTCGTGAACAACGCGGGCGTCATGCCCCTCGCCTTCCTCGCCGATCACGATCAGGCCGCGGACGCGTGGGATCGGTGCATCGACATCAACCTGAAGGGCGTTCTCCACGGCACCTACGCCGTCTACGACCACATGGTGCGCCAGGGCAGCGGGCACATCGTCAACATGGCGTCGATCTACGGGAACTACGGCGTCGCCGGCTCCGCGGTCTACGGCGCCACCAAGGCTGCTGTGATCACGTTCTCCAACGCGCTGCGGGTCGAGGCGCAGGGCAAGATCAAGGTCACCATCGTGCGACCGACCGGCGTGCCGGGCACCGGGCTGGGCGCGGGGATCATCAACCCCGCGGCGTTCCCGCCGCTCGCCGGCCACAACGCGGAGCAGATGCTCGGCCGCTTCGGCGGCCTCGATCCCGAGCAGAGCGACCCGGACGACGTGCGCTACTGGGCCATCACGCCCGAGGAGCTCGCGGCCCACGTTGTGCACGCCATCGATGCCCCCGCGGGCATCACCATCTCCGACATCACCGTTCGAGCGACAGGCGAGGACTATGTCTTCTGACACCACGACCACCAGGACCGGACGCTGCCTCTGCGGCGAGGTCACCTACGAGATCTCCGGCGATCCCATCGCCACGGCGGTCTGCCACTGCGAGCACTGCCAGCGCCAGAGCGGCGGAGCCTTCTCCGTCAACGTGGTGATGCCGGCGTCGCAGCTCACCATCTCGGGAACCCTGCAGACCTACGAGAACACCAACGAAGACGGCAGCGAGGTCTACGTGCGCCGCCGCTTCTGCGGGTCGTGCGGCTCGCCGATCGTGTCGGAGATGATGCAGCCGGGAGGCGTCGTGGCCGTCAAGGCCGGCACCCTCGACGACCGCTCCGACCTGCGCCCGATGGCCGAGGTGTGGTGCGTCGACCGCCAGCCCTGGGTGGAGCTGCCCGGCATCGCCATCTCCCTCGACCGCGAGTAGCCGTCCGCGCTCGACCAAGCGGCCGCCCAGGCGGCGCTGCGGGTAGACCGGGGGCATGGAGCTGAGCGAGGTCATGCGCACCACGGGGTCCATCCGCGAGCTCACCGACGAGCCAGTGGCGCCCAAGGTGCTCCACGCCGTGCTCGACTCGGCGCGGTTCGCTCCGAGCGGCGGGAACCGGCAGGGCTGGCACGTGGTCGTGGCGCGATCACCCGAGGTGCGCCGGCGCCTGAGCGAGCACTACGCGATGGCGTGGCGGGAGTACGCGGCGCACGCGCAGGCCGGTCTCGTCCCCTTCGCTCCCGGACCTGACGGCCACTGGCACGGCCCCGAGGTCGACCTCGCCGCCGCACGAGAGGCCGACCACCCCACCGCGTTCGCCGATCAGATCGTCACCGCGCCCGTCGTGCTGGTGGTCGTGGCCGATCTCCGCCAGCTGGCCGTCGTCGACAACGGGCTCGACCGCCAGAGCATCGTCGGTGGCGGATCGATCTACCCCTTCTGCCAGAACGTTCTGCTCGCCGCACGCGACAAGGGACTGGCCGGCGTGATGACGACTGTCCTGTGCCGGGAGGAGCCCGCCGTGACCGAGCTCCTCGGCATCCCCGCGGCGCACGCCCTGGCCGCCCTCATCGTCCTGGGCCACCCTCACCGCCACGTCTCCCGCCTGCGGCGCAGGGCGGTGGAGGAGTTCACCACCGTCGACCGCTTCGACGGTCCTGCCCTCTCCCGCACCGACGCCTAGCCGGACAGCACACGCGGGGGTGCTAGGAAGCCGGGATGATCGCCCGCCGCCCGCTCCTTCGCATCGCTGCTCCGCTCATCGCACTCGGGATGCTCGCGGCAGCCTGCTCCGATGATCCCGACGAGGAGTCCGTAGAGGGACCGACGACCAGCGCGGACGAGAGCGCTGACGAGCCCGTCGAACCGGTCGACTTCTCCGGCCGGGGTCCGTATGCAGTCGGGACGGTCGACCTGCAGGTCGGCTCCGAGCACACCATCGCGGTGTTCTATCCGGTCGACCCCGCAGACGTCGCGGCGGACGCCGAGCCGTACTCCTACGACGGTGAGGACGTGCTCGATCCAGCGATCGCTGCGCTGCTGCCGGCGGCCCTGTCCGGAGAGGTCGCTCCCGAGGACACGTGGGTCGGGCAGCCGGCCAGCCCCGACGGCCCCTTCCCCACCGTGCTCCACAGCCACGGGTTCTCGGGCAACCTGCGCTTCGCCAACCAGCACAACGCCGCTGTCGCGTCCTGGGGCTACGTGGTCGCCGCGGTCGACCATCCCGAGCGGGGGCTCGAAGCGATCCTGGAGCAGTTCCTGTCACCCGACCAGGCCGACGCGAGCAACGACGAGTACCTGGACAGCGACCAGCTCATCGCGGCCCTGGACCTGCTCGACGCAGCCGCCGCTGACGCGGGCTCACCGCTCGATGGCGCGATCGACACCGAGCGGGTGGCCGCGGAGGGCCACAGCGCAGGCGGCAGCGCATCGGGGACCGCGGCCTACGACGAGCGGGTCGATCTGTGGATCGGCCAGGCCCCGTCGACCCCACTTCAGCCGGGCGTCGACCTCACCGCGCTCACGTCCGATGCCGACGGCGGTCGCCGGCTCGACGCCGCGGCGCTGCTTGACGCCACCCAGCCGCCGGAGGTGCCGTCGCTCATCATCGCGGCGGAGGGCGACACCGTGATCGAGCTCGACCGCGTCCGCGCCGTGTTCGACTGGTTGGCGGCACCGAAGCGGCTCGCCGTGATCGCGGACAGCGGCCACGCCGTGTTCGTCGACCCGTGCATCCCGATCCGCGAGGAGGGCGGACTCAGCGGCTTCGTGGAGGCGCTCGGCCTCGATCCCGCGACGGTGCCGCTCGTCGAGCTCGGCGAGAACGGCTGCCTGCCCGACGACACCGATCCCGAGCTGGTCACCGGCCTGATCGACCACCTCACCGTCGCACAGCTGGCGCTCGTCTTCAGCGACGAGCCGGAGGTCGCCGAGGCCTCGCTGGAGCGCGAGCACCTCGACGCCATGTTCCCCGATCTCCTCGCCGACCTGGTCGTCGAGTGACCCGAGACCCAGAACCCCCAAGATCTGTGGGCGCTGAGGCACGCATTGCGTGCTCACGCGCCCACAGATCCTGCGTAGGGTCGGCCGGCGAGGCCGTGTAGCGAGCGGCCCGCACCGAAGCGGAGGGTCGTTGCGAGCGCTGGTCACAGGAGGCAACCGCTACATCGGGCTGCACCTCGTCTTCGAGCTGGCCCGGCGCGGGCACGAGGTCACAGTCGTCAACAGCCACGTCGCCGACCTGCCCGAAGGGTGCCGGCGCATCCACGCCGATCGGCGCGAGCCCGGGGCGCTCGCGGAGGCGCTGCGCCCCCACCGCGACGAGTTCGACATCGTGTTCGACAACACCGCGTACTCCGTGCCCGACCTCGAGCCCATGGTCGAGCTGTTCCACGGACGGGTCCAGCAGCTCGTCTTCACCAGCTCGGTGGCGGTCTACAAGCGGAGCTTCGTGCAGCCCGTCGGCGAGGACTTCCGCCGGCACTCCCCCGGCGACGACGACGCGCGCAAGGCCTACGGCGTAAACAAGGTGCGCTGCGAGGACCACCTGCGAGAGCTCTGGGAGACCACCGGCTTCCCAGCCACCTCGCTGCGGGTCAGCCACACGTTCGGCCCGCGCACGCCGCTGGTCACCCGTGAGCCCATGATCTTCAAGCGCCTCGAGGAGGGGCGACCGGTGCTCATCCCGGCCGAGGGCTTCCCGTTCGTCCACCTCGTCCACGTCCAAGACGTGGCCTCGATGATGGCTTCGCTGTGCGGCAACACCACGGTGATCGGCGAGGCCTACAACGTCGCGGGCGCAGAGCTGACCAGCGTCGAGGGCAGCATCCGCCTGATGGCCAAGGCCGTCGGCGTCGAGCCCGACATCGTCCACGTGCCCATGGAGCTGGCGCGGAG
>DATCYI010000195.1:0-5579 GCA_036570385.1 Acidimicrobiales bacterium
TGGCGTGGTCGCCGGGCTCGAAGGCCGCGGCCACCTCGGCCTTGGCCCAGCAGGCCCCTATGGGCACGCCGTTGCCGAGCGCCTTGGCCATGGTGACGACGTCGGGCACGACCCCGAGGCGCTGGTGGGCGAACCACGAACCGCAGCGCCCGAGACCGGTCTGCACCTCGTCGACCATGAACAGGATCCCGCGCTCGTCGCACAGTCGCCGCACGCCGGCGAAGTACTCGGCGCTGGCCGGGTTCACCCCGCCCTCCCCCTGCACCGGCTCGAGCAGCACCGCGGCCACCGAGGGGTCGAGGGCCGATTCCAGCGCGGCGAGGTCGTCCCAGGCGACGTGGCGGAAGCCCTCGGGGAGCGGCTGGAACATCTCGTGCTTGGCGGACTGCCCGGTGGCGTGCAGGGTGGCCAGGGTCCGGCCGTGGAACGAGCCCAGCGCGCTCACCACCACGTGCCGGCCGCGACCGCCGAAGCGCCGCGCCAGCTTGAGGGCGCACTCGTTCGCCTCCGCTCCGGAGTTGGCGAAGAAGACCTGCCCACGCGTGCCCTCGCTCGGATCGGGCCAGCCTGGCTGGCCCACGCCGAGCAGACGATCGAGGGTTGCTGCGACCTCCGGACCGACGGTGGTGCCGAAGAGGTTCGAGACGTGGAGGAGCTGGCCGGCCTGGGCCGCCAGCGCCCCGGCCACCGCCGGGTGGGCGTGGCCGAGGCTGGTCACGGCGAGGCCTGAGAGCAGGTCGAGGTAGCGCTTGCCATCGTCGTCCCAGAGCCACGCTCCCTCGCCTCGCACGAAGGTCGTGACCGGCGGCGGGTAGGTGGGCATGAGCGGGTTGGTGGCGCTCTGCGACGTCGTCACTTTGCTTGCTCCTGGGTGATCATGGTGCCGACGCCCGCGTCGCTGAACAGCTCGAGCAGGACGACGTGGGGCTGGCGCCCGTCGAGCAGGTGAGCCGAGCTGACGCCGTTGCGGACGGCCGCGAGGCACGCCTCGATCTTCGGGATCATCCCGCCGGTGAGCGTGCCGTCGTCGACCATCGTCTGCAGCGCGGCCGAACCGATGCGACTGATGACGCTGGCCGGGTCGGAGACGTCGGCGAGCAGGCCCGCCACATCGGTGAGGTAGATGACCTTCTCGGCGCCGAGCGCCGCGGCCAGAGCGCCGGCCACGGCGTCGGCGTTGATGTTGTAGGCCTGGCCGCTGCTGTCGGCGCCGATGGTGGAGACCACCGGGATGAGGTCCTCGGCCAGGAGCCGCTGGAGGATCGCCGGGTTGACCACGCCGACGTCGCCGACGAACCCGAGCTGCGGATCCCGGGCCTCGGCCCGGATGAGGTGTGCGTCCTCCCCGCTCACGCCGACCGCGAGCGGCCCGTGGCGGTTGATGGAGCTCACTATGTCGCGGTTGACCTTGCCGACGAGGACCATCCGGGCCACGTCGATGGTGTCGGCGTCGGTGACCCGCTGGCCGTCGCGGAACTCGGGCTCCATGCCCAGCCGTCCCATGAGGTCACTGATCTGCGGACCGCCGCCGTGCACAACGACGACGCTGATGCCGACGGAGCGCATCAGCACGATGTCCTCGGCAAAGGTCGCGGCCAGGGCGTCGTCGACCATCGCGTTCCCGCCGAACTTGACGACGACCACGCGGCCCCGGAAGCGCTGGATGTAGGGCAGCGCCTCCACCAGCACCGAGGCCCGCTCGTGCGCGGCCGCTACGCCACTGCGGGAGTCGAGGCTCACGATCCGCCCGTGTTCTCGTCGATGTAGCCGTGGGTGAGGTCGTTGGTGAGCACCCTGGCCGAGCCGTGGCCGAGCCCGAGGTCGGCGGTGATCTCGAGGTACTCCTGGTCCATGTAGGCGGCCAGCGCCGCTTCGTCGCAGGCCGCGGTGATGCCGCCCTCGGCCACGAGGATGTCGCCGTAGCGCACGCTCAGGCGGTCGGGCTCGAAGTCGATCCCGGCGCTGCCCAGCTCGCTGGCGATCCGCCCCCAGTAGGGGTCCTTGCCGTACCAGGAGCACTTCACGAGCTGGCTCTCGGCGGTCTTGCGGGCGCCGAGAGCCGCCTCCTTGTCTGAGGCCGCCCCGGTGACGTGCAGCTTCACGACCTTGGTGTGGCCCTCGGCGTCGCCGACCATCTGGGTGGCGAGATCGAGGCACGCCTCCGCGACCGCACCGGCGAAGGCGTCGGGATCGGAGGGCGGTCCGGCGGTGCCCGAGGCCAGGATGATGACCGTGTCGTTGGTGGAGGTGCAGCCGTCGACGGACATGGCGTTGAAGCTGTCGGCCACCCCGGCACGGAGGACCTCCACCAGCTCGGCCGACTCGACCGCGGCGTCGGTGGTGAGCACGGCGAGCATGGTGGCCATGTTGGGGGCCAGCATCGCTGCGCCCTTGGCCATGCCGCCCACCGTGAAGCCCGGACCGCGCACCACCGTCTGCTTGCGCGTGGTGTCGGTGGTGAGGATCGCGTCGGCGGCCGCCAGCGCTCCTGCGGGCTCCGCGCTGCGGCCGGCGACCAGCTCGGGCGCGGCGGCGGTGATCTCGTCGATCGGGAGCGTGTAGCCGATCAGGCCCGTGGAGCAGACGAGGACCTCCTCAGGAGCGCAGCCCAGGGCCTCGGCCACCGCCGCGCAGGTGGCCTCCGCGTCGGCGAGACCGCGCTCGCCGGTGGCGGCGTTGGCGCAGCCGCTGTTGAGCACGACGGCCGCCGCCTGGCCGTCGGTCGCGCTGAGGTGGGCAGCGGTGGTGACCACCGGGGCGGCGGTCATCTTGTTCTGGGTGAAGACAGCGGCGGCGTTCACGGCCGTGCCGTCGGTGGTCGCTACGAGGCTCAGGTCGAGGTCGCCCGAGGCCTTGATGCCGCTGGCGACGCCGTTGGCGGTGAAGCCGGCAGGAGCGGTGACGCTCACGGGTAGACCCCCACGATCGGGAGACCGGTGGTCTCGGGCAGGTCGAGGACGATGTTGGCGCACTGCACGGCTTGGCCTGAGGCTCCCTTTGTGAGGTTGTCGATCGCGGCGATGACGACGACCCAGCCGGTGCGCTCGTCGTAGCGGCCCGTCACGTGGGCGCAGTTCGAGCCGAGCGTGGCCTTGGTCGACGGCGATCCGTCGATGACCACCACGAAGGGCTCGTCGGCGTAGGCGCCCCGCAGCAGCTCCAGGACCGCGGACGTGGAGGTGGGGCTGGTGGGCCGGGCGTAGCAGGTGGCCAGGATCCCCCGACTCATCGGCGCGAGGTGGGGGGTGAAGAGCACGGAAGCGCCCGTGACCTGCTCGATCTCGGGCGTGTGGCGGTGGTCGAGGAGGCCGTAGGCGGTGAAGTCCTCGTCGATGGTGCAGAAGGTGGTGTTCGGCTTCGGGGGGCGCCCGGCGCCCGAAGCGCCGCTGGCGGCGTCGACGATGATGCCGGTGAGCTCGATGGCGCCTGCCCGCACGAGCGGCGCCAGAGCGAGGTTGGCGGCGGTTGGGTAGCAGCCGGGCACCGCGACGTGGTCGCTGCTGGCGATCTCGGCCCGGAACAGCTCGGGCAGGCCGTAGGCGAAGTCGCCCAGGAGCTCCGGCGCGCTGTGGGCGTCGCCGTACCACTGCGGGTAGAGCGAGGCGTCGCTCAGGCGGAAGTCGGCGGCGAGGTCGACGATGTGGCCGACCTTGCCGACCAGCTGGGGCACCACCGCCTGGCTCGCGCCGTGCGGCAGGCCGAGGAACACGAGGTCGAGCCCGGCGCAGGCATCGGCGTCGAAGCTGGTGAAGATGAGGTCCGGGTAGCCCGCGGCGAGGCTCGGGTACAGGTCGGCCACCGCGGTGCCAACCTGGGTGTCGCCGGTGGCCAGGCGCACGTCGAGCTCGGGGTGCTGCGCGCACAGGCGCAGCAGCTCTGCCCCCGTGAAGCCAGATGCGCCGACGATGCCGATCGAGATCATCGCTAGATGATGCAGGATCTTGCATGATCATGCAAACGACTTCCAACCTGCGCCCCAAACCCGTTGGTAACAGCGGGTTTGGGGCGCAGGTTCGTCTGTGGGCCGGGTGGTCCGAAGGTGGGTAGCGTTGCGGGCGCCATGGTCACGCCGCTCACCACCGCCCGACCGGACCTCGACCAGCGAACCGACGAGGAGACCCGGACGGGATCCCCGAAGGTGGCCCACATCGTGAAGACCGAGCCGGGCGAGTCGGCCCTGGCCAAGGTCACGGAGGCCCGCATCTACGGCTACCCCGTGGAGGCCCTCTGCGGAGAGCGGTTCGTGCCGCAGCGCGACCCGAAGAAGCTGCCGATGTGCGGGATCTGCAAGGAGATCTACGACCTGTACCGGTCGATGAGCGACGGCGGCCTGAGCGAGACGCCGGGCGCCTGACCCCCAGACGCACAGAGGGTCTTGACCTCAAGGTCACTTGAGGTCGTAGGACTGGGACATCCCGATCGAAGGAGTCCCCCATGTCCGAAGCCACCCTCTCATCTGCACCTCGAAGCGCCCTGGTGACCGGCGCCTCCAAGGGCTTGGGCCTGGCCCTCGCCCGCTCGCTCGTCGCCGACGGCTGGACGGTCGTGGTCGACGCCCGCCACGGCGCAGCCCTCGATGAAGCCGTGGGCGCGCTCGGCCCAGGGGTCGTCGCCGTGCCCGGTGACATCGGCGACGCCACCCACCGCCGGTCACTGGCCGCGGCCGCCGAGCAGATCGGCGGGCTCGACCTCGTCGTCCTCAGCGCGGGCACCCTCGGCCCGTCCCCCCTGCCGGCGCTGGCCGACCTGGCCCTGGAGGACCTGCGCCGCACCCTCGAGGTGAACCTCGTCGCTCAGCTCGGCGTGATCCAGGCCGTCCTCCCCCACCTTCGGCCCGGAGTTGCGATCGTGGCGGTGACGTCGGACGCGGCGGTCGAGCCCTACGAGGGCTGGGGCGCCTACGCAGCCTCCAAGGCCGGCTTCGAGCAGCTCGCGGCGGTGCTCGGAGCGGAGCGTCCCGATCTGCGGGTGCTGCGGATCGACCCCGGCGACCTGCGCACCGACATGCACCAAGCCGCGTTCCCCGGCGAGGACATCTCCGACCGGCCGCGGCCCGAGGCCGTGGTCCCGGCGCTGCGCACGATCCTCGACCAGCCCTTCCCCACCGGGCGCTACCAGGCCAGCGACGTGGCGGTCACCCGGGAGGTGGCGTGATGACGACGCTCACGCGCTCGGGGCGGGTGCTCGACGTCGAGGTGCCCGACGAGCTGATCGCCGACCGGCCCCCAGAGGCCGAGGGGCGGCGGCGTGACTCCGTGCGGATGCTCGTAGCCCACGGCAGCAGCGGCGAGCTGGAGCACTCGACTGCCGCGCAGCTCCCGAGGTTCCTCGATCCGGGCGACGTGCTGGTGGTCAACACCTCCTCCACGCTGCCGGCCGCGGTGCGCTCCTACGACGGTGAGCTCGTGGTGCACCTCTCCACCCACCTCGGTGCGGCCCGCTGGGTGGTCGAGGTGCGGCGGCCCTGCGGGGCCGGCTCGCTGCCCAACCCCATCGACCGACCGACGGTGATCGCGCTGGCCGGCGGAGCGGTGGTGCGCCTGCGGCACCCTCACGGACCGTCCGAGCCGGCGGCCGGG
>DATCYI010000196.1:0-1544 GCA_036570385.1 Acidimicrobiales bacterium
CGTCGAGCCCCACGCCGCTCTCGTCGGCCGCGGCGGCGAGGTCGACCTCGGCGAGGTGCGCGAGCAGCTCGTCGAGGCCGCTGACGAGGGGTCGCGCGGCGTCGAGGTCGACCAGGCCCTCGTCGAGGAGCACCCTCAGGATGGCGTTGAGCAGGGTCACGTCGCAGCGAGGAGCGACCGGCACGTGCATGGCCGCGAGCTGTGCCGTCTTGGTGACCCGCGGGTCGACCACGATCACCTCGGCTCCCTCGTTGGCCAGGAGGCGAGGCACCAGCAAGGGGTGGTTGTCGGCGATGTTCGCTCCCCACAGCACGACGACGTCGGCCACCTCGAGGTCGTCGTAGCAGCCGGGCGGGCCGTCGGTGCCGAAGCTCAGCTTGTAGCCCGCCACCGCGCTGGCCATGCACAGGGTCGTGTTGCCGTCGACGTGGGCGAGGCCCATCCCGATGCGGGCCAGCTTGCCGAGCGCGTAGAACTCCTCGGTCACGAGCTGGCCGGTGGAGATGATCGCCACCGACTCCGGGCCGTGGTCGTGGAGGATCTGCTGGAAGTCTCCGACGACCTTGTCGAGCGCCGCGTCCCAGCTCACGGGGGCCCCGTCGACGGTGGGCGTCGTGAGCCGCCCCGGGGCGTCGAGGATGTGGTGCTCGGACAGGCCCTTGGGGCACAGGCGACCGCGGTTCACGGGATGGGCGGGGTCACCGGCGACGGTGACGACCTTGTCGTCCTTGACGCCGAGGAGCATGCCGCAGCCGACCGAGCAGTAGCCGCAGGTGGTCCGGACCCAGCGGTCAGCCGCCCGCGACTCGTGGACCGGTCCGCGGACCGGGTCGTCCACGTAGCGGTACCGGTCGCCGCCGTGATCGAGGCCCAGCAGGCGCTTGCCCAGCCCTAGGACTCGCGTCCTTGCTCCGGCGCTCATCGGTGGCTTCCGGCGGTGTGGCGCCAGAACGAGCCGGGCATGTTGGCCGGCACGACCGTCACGTAGAAGAGCCAGCGCCCGACCACCTCGGCGGCGAGGAGCACGACGACGGCCACCCACGCGGCGCCGAGTAGGACCGCGGCCAGTCCTGCCGCGCCCAGCACCACCCTGGTGACGGTCCAGGTCCGGAGGCGGTGGAGGTACAGCTGCGGGGTGCCGCCGTGGGCCACCCGTGCGTCGCCACGGAGGCGCCAGATGTTGGCGACCAGCGCTACGAGGGACAGGGTCACGCCCGCGGCCGCCAGGGGCAGGGCACCGGTGATCACCGGCCCGATCGCCAGGCCGGTGGCCGCGAAGGACGCGATGGTGAGCGGCGAGTCCCACGACGGCCGCCCCGGCACGATGTAGAGGCGAGCCGAGGCATAGACGCCGACGACGCCCACCGCCGCGGCCACAGGAGCCGCTCCGGGCACGAGCACCGCGAGGGCGGCCAGCGGCGCGTAGAGACCGAAGAGCGCGACCTCACGGCTCAGCCACGACCGCCGCAGGTTGCGGAAGGCCTTCCACGCCATGCCCGGGCGGCCCAGGTGGGCGAGGGACCCCACGAGGGCGGCGGCGGCGA
>DATCYI010000197.1:0-1577 GCA_036570385.1 Acidimicrobiales bacterium
GGTCAGGGTGAGGTCCATCGTGCTCCGGTGCTCCAGGTCAGGATCGGGGGACGCGGGGCAGGCCGGCGCCGAAGAGGGCGATCAGGTCGCGCTGCACCTCGTTGACCCCGCCGCCGAACGTGAGGATGAGACACCCCTGGAAGGCCCGCTCGATGCGGCCGGCCAGGAGCGCCCCGGGCGAGTCGCGGTCGAGGTAGGAGGCGGGGCCGAGCACGCCCATGAGGAGGCGATAGGCCTCCGTGTAGAACTCGGTGGCGAACACCTTGGTGGCGCTGGCGTCGGCGGGGCTGGCTGATCCGGCTGCGGCGACCTTCCAGTTGAGGAGCTTCACGAGCTCCAGGCGGGCGTGCACCCGCGCCAGGTCGAGGCGCACCCACTCCTGGTCGATGACCCGGCCGCCGTCGGCCAGCTTCGTGCCCTGAGCCCAGGCCACAACGTCTTCGAAGACCCGTTCGACCATCCCCGGCGGCCCGAGCGACACCCGCTCGTAGTTGAGCTGGTTGACGATGAGGTCCCAGCCGCGGTTCACGCCGTAGACCACGGCGTCGTCGCCCACCCGCACATCGTCGTAGAACGTGTTGTAGGTGCTGGCGTTCACCATCGTCGAGATCTTCGAGTACGAGAACCCGGGGTCGGTGGTGGGCACCAGGAAGATCGAGATGCCACGGTGCTTCGAGGCATCCGGGTCGGTGCGCGCTGCGAGCCAGATGTAGTCGGCGTAGCTCGCGAGCGAGGTGAAGGTCTTGTGGCCGTCGATCACCCACTCGTCGCCGTCCTTCACCGCGCGGGTGCTGAGCGAGGCGAGGTCGGTGCCGGCGCTCGGCTCGGTGTAGCCGATCGCGAAGTGCATCTCACCGGCCAGGATCCGCGGCAGGAACGCCTGCTTCTGCTCCTGCGAGCCGAACTCCATGATCGTGCGGCCCACCGTGTTGATGGTGAGGAACGGGATCGGCGCGCCCGAGCGCCAGGCCTCGTTGAAGAAGATCAGCTGCTCCACGTCGGTGCGGCCCTGACCACCCCACTCCGTCGGCCAGCCGAGCCCCAGCCAGCCGTCGCGCCCCATCTTCCGGACCGCCTCGAGCGACGCCGGGCCGCCGGTCTCACCGGCCGCGCACTCGGTCTCCACCTCGGGGGTCATGAGCGCCTGGAAGTACTGGCGCAGCTCCCGCCGCAGGGCTTCCTGCTCGGCTGTGTACGCAAGGTGCATGCGGATCTCCGACGCGCAAAGTAGAACGTGTTCCAGTAGTTTCTAACACGTCGTCAGATCCCCCGCCGGGAAGGCAGGAGGCCCTCGCGAGGGCGGCGAAGTGGGACCTGGGGGCCCGTGGCTCATGAGAGAGAAGCGCACATCCATGTCGCATCGAAGGTGGCTTGCCGGTCTGGTCGCGCTGGGTCTGCTCGCCACCACGGCGTGCGGATCCCGGCTCTCCGACGAGGAGCGGGCGGCGGCGGTGTCCGCCGGCGCGGATGGATCCGGCGG
Organism: Acidimicrobiales bacterium; assembly: GCA_036570385.1. Taxonomy (GTDB): domain Bacteria; phylum Actinomycetota; class Acidimicrobiia; order Acidimicrobiales; family VFJN01; genus VFJN01. The sequence goes on from DATCYI010000197.1 coordinate 1,481, forward strand.
CGCGCTCGGTCCCGCCGAGGGAACCGACGGCGGCTCCACGGGTGGCGACACCGCCCTGCCCACCGGCCCTGCGGGCACCACCGGTTCAGACCCTGCG
>DATCYI010000198.1:0-2873 GCA_036570385.1 Acidimicrobiales bacterium
CGGCCGTATCGGATCGCCGGGGTCGCGGGTAGCGGGCTCGTGAGGGAGGTCGCCGATGCAGCTCCGTGATCGAAGCGACGGTGGTCGCCGGCTGGCGGCTGTGCTCGCCGGGGCGGAGCTGGACGACCCTCTCGTGCTGGCGCTGCCTCGCGGCGGCGTGCCGGTCGCCCTCGAGGTGGCGGTGGCGCTCGGCGCGCCGTTGGATGTGATCGTCGCCCGCAAGGTCGGCGCTCCAAGTCACCAGGAGTACGGGATCGGCGCGATCGCCGAAGGCGGCAGCGTGGTCGTCGATCGCGAGGCGGTGGCGGCGCTGGGCATCTCGCGTGACGCCTTCGACGGCATGGTCGAAGACGAGCGGCGCGAGCTCGAACGCCGCGTGCAGCGCTACCGCGGCGCACGGCCGCTGCCCTCGGTGACCGGCCGCGACGTGGTCGTCGTGGACGACGGGCTGGCGACAGGAGTCACCGCTGAGGCCGCGCTGCGCGCGCTCCGTCCCCACCAGCCCCGGCGGCTGGTGCTCGCGGTGCCGGTGTGCGCGCCCGACACCGCTGACCGTCTGCGAGGCCTGGCCGACGAGGTCGCGTGCGTAGATGCGCCGACGCCGTTCCAGGCCGTCGGTCGCTTCTACGAACGCTTCGACCAGACGAGCGACGAGGAGGTGCTCGACCTGCTGGCTCAGGCCGAGACTCGCACCGGCATCACGACACCTAGCCGATCTTCATGAACATCTTCTCGACGCGCTCGAGGTCGTAGCCGCTCTCCGCCGCCGCCTCGGGGTTGCTCAGGCAGTAGGTGAGACCGGACGCGACGAGCTTGAATCCGACCTGCTCCATGGCCTTGGTGGCCGCCGCGATCTGGGTGACGACGTCGGAGCACTCGCGCTTCTCGGCGAGCATCGACTGGATGCCGCGCACCTGACCCTCGATGCGGCGCAGCCGCTTCTGGAGGTCGTCGATCGTCTCCTCGGGAAGTTCCATCTCAGCCTCCGGTCCTGCGGCTCGGGCCGCTCGGGCCAACATACCCATGGGGGTGTGGATCTGATCTCACCGCGGGTGATCTCCGCGATCGACTGCGCTCACCCATCGTGGGCTCCGACGCTCACCGAGCAGCGGTTCGGCCCGAGCTCGAGGCTGCGCAGCTCCTCGAAGCCGACCCGGGGTCGACCCATGTTGGCGTTGATGATCTCGACGTAGTTCGGCGGCCGGTCGGATGCCGCGGCGGACGCCCACCTCACGAAGGCCTCCTCGTCGTAGCGCAGCGGGGCCAGGTGCTCGACGAGCTCACCGATGGTGGCCCCGACCGCCTTGCCGGGGCGGACCGCGACGTCGTCGCCGTAGTGGGAGGGGAGCACGATCGTGTCGTCGCCGGCGGAGAGGACCCGCTCGGTGAGGGAGCGGTGCAGGTTGCGAGCGAACTCCTCGGCTCGCTCGGCCAGGTCGGGCCGGCCGACCCCGTCGACGAAGAGCGTGTCGCCGGTGAGCAGCACGTGGTCGCCGACCTGGAAGATGGTGGAGCCCTCGGTGTGACCCGGCGTGTGCAGGACCGATACTCCGAAGTCGGTGCCGCCCGGCAGGGTGAACTCGTCGCGGTCGCTCAGGGCCTCGAAGGGGAAGTCGAACGTGTCGGCCGGGTTGAGGTGGACCGTGGCGCCGGTGCGCTTCGCGAGCAGCCGAGCCCCGGAGAGGTGGTCGGCGTGCAGGTGGGTGTCGAAGATGCGGGTGATGCGCCAGCCCCGCTCGGCGGCCACCCGCTCGTAGACCGAGACCTTGGTCGAGGGGTCGATGACGAACGCAGTGTCGCCGGCGCCGACGACGTAGGACAGGCAGCCCTTGGCCCGGCGACGGACCTGCACGACCGTGGCATCGCCCGCTGGCAGCTCCGCGGTGTCGTAGACCTCGGCCCACGAGCCCATCCCGCCGGAGAGCTCGGCCACGTCGAAGCCGGCATCGACGAGCACGGCCGCCGCCTGGGCGGAGCGTGCGCCGGCGGCGCAGTGCACGACGAGCTCCGTGCCTGCGGGGAGCTCACCGAGGCGATCGGCCAGCTCGGTGACGGGGATGTTCACCGAGGTGGCGATCTTCCAGGCCTCGTGCTCGTCGGGGTTGCGGACGTCGAGCACGAAGGGCGGATCTTCAGAACCGATGCGGGCGGCGAGGTCGGTGGCGGTGATCTGTCGGTACATGTGACGGTCCTCCTGAGGTCGGGGCGTTTGGAGCGCTGGTACCCCTGGGGGTATGGTACAGCTACCCCCATGGGTATCACAACCGTTCGCAGGAAGGCTTCAACGTGAGGGCACTGCTCGCATCTCCGCTCGGGTTCGCCATCGGCTTCGCGCTAGGTGCCCTGGGCGGAGGCGGGTCGATCCTCGCCGTCCCAGCGCTCGTCTACGCGGCCGGTCAGTCCGCCACCGAGGCCACCACCACCTCGCTGCTGGTGGTGGCGGGCGCGTCGGTCTTCGGGCTGGTAGGCCACTGGCGCGGAGGTCGCGTGCTCGCCGGGCCTGGCATCGTGTTCGGGCTCGTCGGCATCGGCGGCTCGATCCTCGGGACCTCGCTCAACCGGCGACTCGATGAGGACGCGCTCCTCGCCGGCTTCGCGGTCCTCATCCTCGTCGCCGCATGGCGCATGCTGACGGGCTGCCCCAGCTGCACCCGCGTCGGCGAGCAGCGCGCCCTCGACTCACCTTCGCCCGAGGGTGGTGGCGCGGCCCTGCTGACGCGGATCCGGGTCACCCCCCGTCAGCTGATCACCGTGGTGGCGGCGGGCACCGCCGTCGGGTTCCTGACCGGTCTGTTCGGGGTCGGCGGGGGCTTCGTCATCGTTCCTGCACTCACCCTCGCCCTCGGCTTCAACATGCCTCAGGCGGTGGGCAC
>DATCYI010000199.1:0-4791 GCA_036570385.1 Acidimicrobiales bacterium
GGCCACGCACATGGAGGCGAACGCCTCGTTGATCTCCCACAGGTCGATGTCGTCGATCGACAGGCCGGCGCGGGTGAGCGCCTTGGGGATGCCGATCGTCGGGGCCAGGCCGGTGTCCTCGGGCGGGACGCCGACCGACGCCCACGACCGCACCACCGCGAGCGGCTCGAGGCCGTGGTCGGCGGCGACGTCGTCGGCCGCGATCACCATCGCCGCTGCACCGTCGTTGGCGCCGGCCGCGTTGCCGGCGGTGATGCTGAAGCCCTCGATCTCGGGGTGCAGCACCTTGAGCGACGCCAGTCGCTCCATCGACGTGTCGCGGCGGGGGTGCTCGTCGACGGCGAAGGACCGCTTGGTGCCGTCGCGGCCCACGACCTCGATCGGCATGATCTCCTGGTCGAAGCTGCCGTTGTCGATCGCGGCGACGGCCCGCTGGTGCGAGCGCAGCGCCCAGGCGTCCATCTCCTCGCGCGTGACGTTGGCCTTCACGGCGGCGTTCCAGCCGACCGTGATGGACATGTCCATGTTCGGCGCCTCGGGCGAGTCGGGGTGCGTGGGCGAGAACCAGTCGACCACGTCGTCGGAGCCGGGCACCCGCCGCTTGGTGCGGGGCATGGTGGAGCTCGACTGCGTGCCGCCGGCCACCATCACGCGGTCCATGCCGGAGCGGATCGAGGCGGCGGCGTTCTGCACCGCGGCGAGGCCCGATGCGCAGTGGCGGTTCATGGCGAGGCCCGGGACGTGCGACATCCCGGCCTGCACCGCGACGTGGCGCGCGATGTCGCCGCCGCCGTAGAGCGACTCGCCGAACATGACGTCGTCGACCAGCGACGGATCGATGGTGGAGCGGCGGACGGCCTCGACCAGCACCTCCCTGCCGAGCTCGAAGGCGTCGACGTCGAGGAGGGAGCCCCGCCCCGCGGTTCCGATCGGCGTGCGTACGGTCGAGACGATGACGGCTTCGGTCACGAGGGCTCCTGGGGGGTGGGCGCCGGCATGGCGCGGATCATGTTGTCTTGGGTGAACGAGGCGACCAGCTGGCCGTCCCGGCGGGCCACGTGGCCTCGGCCGTAGCTGCGGCCACCGCCGGCGAAGGGGCTCTCGAGCGAGAGCAGGAACCAGTCGCCGGCGGGGCACGGCTCGTGGAAGGTGATGGTGTGGCTGATCACGCTGGTGGCGATCGTGCGGTGGGCCAGCGACTGCGCCACGCCCTCGTGGGGCCGCATGGCGGTGGCGATCAGCATCCCCTCGGTGGCGAAGGCCAGGAGGCCCTGGTTGACGCCGGGGTCGTCGGGTGCGCCGACGAAGCGGCTCCAGGCCTCGAGCTGGGCGGGGCCCACGGACGTGGGGTCGTCGATGTCGACCCCGCCGCCCACGCGCACCTGCCAGTCGCCGTCGCCCTCCGAGGTCGCGGTGCTGTCCTCCGGTGTGGAAGCGGCAGCGATGACGTCGCTGTGGCGGATCAGATCAGGCTCGGTCGCGCTCATGAGCACGCTGGAGCGGACGCAGAGCCGGTCGCCCTGGCTGATCGTCACGGTGCTGCTGGCGAAGCTGCGACCGGCCTGCATCCGGTCGACGTGGATGTCGATCGGGTCGGCGAAGGACACGCCGCGGGCGAAGACCGTGTGGAGGGTCTTGACCGTCATCGCGTCGTTGCCGGCCAGCGCGGCGACTATCGACTGGGCGAGCAGCTGCCCACCGAACACGACGCCGTGGCCCAGCGCGGCGTTGGGGGCGCGGTAGCGGTCGGGACCGTTCGGCTCGAGGCGCAGGGCCGCGAGCAGGGCTTCGACGGTGACCAAGGGAGTCAGCGCGCCATCAGGAACTGGGCGACGGGCGTGGCGTCCGGGAAGGAGCCGGTGAGGCCGGAGCTCATGTAGCCGGCGTCGGAGATGAGCGTGATGCCGTTGATCGAGGCACCCGCCGTGCTGCACAGGAACACCAGCGGGTAGGCCTGCTCGAGCGGGGTGGAGGCCTCGATGCCGACGTCGGCGCGGTAGTCGGAGCCGAAGGTGAGCCACATCTCGGCGTTGGCCTGGGCCAGCGGCGTGTCGGTGGGCCCGGGGCAGATGGCGTTGATGCGGATGCCCCGCTTCAGCATCGGGTGGGCCTGGGCCGACACGTACGCGCACACCGCCTGCTTGGTGTGGAAGTAGTCGGCCTTGCCGTTGTCGTGGAACCACTTGGCACCGGTCTCCACGTCGGGCGTGGCGAGGAGCTCCTTCAGCAGCTCGAGGTTGGCCTCCCAGCCCAGCCCGGCAGCAGACGAGATGAAGCCGATGGCCGAGCCCCGCGGGAGCATGTCCTTCTCGAGCATGCGGTCGATCATGTGGCGATGGCCGAGGAAGTTGATCTTCTCGATGCCGGGCGTGCTGTCGGCCACGCCGGCGCAGGAGAACAGCGCGTCGACCTTGCCCCCGCACTCCTCGATGGCCGCGTCGATGGACGCCACGTCGGCCAGGTTCACCTTGATGGCCTTGACCCCGGAGAGGGTGATCTCGGCGTAGTCCATGACCACGACCTCGGCGCCGGCGTCACGAACCAGCTCGGCCGCCGCGGCGCCCATGCCGGTGGCGCCGCCGACCACGAGAACGCGCTTGCCGTCGTAGCGGAAGGCATCGAAGAGGCTCATGTCAGGTCAATCTCCTGGATCGGTTGCTCGGGCTTGATAGCGGAAATCGTGGGTTTCGTGTGGTGAGAATAGCGTTATCCGACTGAGGCGTCAGGCGCCGGGGCGCGGGATCTTGGTGAAGTCCCAGCTGACGACCTTGTCGGGCCGCATGCGCAGCCACGCGTGCCGGCCGTCGGGGTGGAAGCCGTACTCGGGCGAGTACTTGGCGGCGAACGCTGCCTCGACCGGGGCGAGCACGTCGTTCGGCTCGGCGGTGCGGGGCACCTCGCCGACCACCTCGACCCGGCCGGACAGCTCCACGCCGCGGAGGTCGAGGAACTCGATGCCGTCGTCGATGACGACGGCCACCCGCGGGTCGCGCCTGAGGTCGGTCCAGCGCTGGCTCTTGCTGAGCGAGTTGAGCCAGAGGTCGGCTCCGTCCCAGACGAACCACAGCGCGCTCACGTGCGGACGACCGTCGTGGCCGACGGTGGCGACGCGGCAGGTGCGCTGCTCGGCAAGATAGGAGTCGACCTCGTCGGCCGACATCGCGATGGCGCGCCCGCGCCGCTGCTGCTCCACCATCGTCGTCTCCTTCGTCACCGCTCGTGGCGCCGAGCGCCCTCCCCCTGGATGAGAACGACGTTACCAGACCGCGCTATCGTCGTTCTGTGGCCGACTCCCACGACGTTCGCCGCGAGCACGGCCTTCACCCCCTGCGGGTGAAGGCGATCGTGCAGGAGACGCCTGACGCTCGGTCGTTCGTCCTCGAGGTGCCCGACGACGTCGCCGACCTCTTCCACTACCGGCCGGGGCAGTTCTGCACGTTCCGCCTGCGCGTCGGCGACGACGAGCTGCTGCGGTCGTACTCGATGTCGAGCGCGCCGGGCATCGACCCGCACCTCACGGTGACGGTGAAGCGCGTCGACGGCGGGCGGGTGTCGAACTGGCTGCACGACAACGTGGCCGAGGGTGACGTGCTGGAGGCGTCGAAGCCCGCCGGCGTGTTCTGCCCTAGCGACAGCGAGCGTCCGGTCGTCGCCTTCGCCGGTGGCAGCGGGGTCACGCCTGTCATCTCGATCGCCAAGAGCCTGCTCGCCTCGACGTCCCGTCCCGTGAAGTTGCTCTACGCGAACCGCGACCGCGAGTCGGTGATCTTCGACGCGCAGCTCGAGGAGCTGGTGGCGCGGCACCCGGGCCGGCTCGAGCTGCGGCACCACCTCGACACCGACGGCGGGTTCCTCACCGCCGCGACCGTCCGCGAGCTCGTGGGCGACGACCTCGACGCCGACTTCCACATCTGCGGGCCGACCCCGTTCATGGACCTGGTCGAGGCGACGCTGCTCGAGCTCGGTGCGGCCGCCGATCGGATCCGCATCGAGCGCTTCGTCAACGACGGCCAGCCCGCGCCCTCCGTCGCCGCGCCCTCGCCCGACGATGCCGGCGGCGCCATCGAGGTGCCCGACGAGATCACGCTCATCGTCAAGGGCCGCCGCCACACGATCGACCACCAGGCCGGCGACACGGTGCTCGGCACGGCGCGACGGGCCGGCATCGTCACGCCCTACTCGTGCGAGGCCGGCAACTGCGCCACCTGCATGGCCCTGTGCCAAGAGGGCTCCGTGGAGATGCGGGTCAACGACGTGCTCACCGACGACGAGCTGGCCGAGGGCTGGGTCCTCACCTGCCAGGCCGAACCTCGGGGCCCGGCGGTGACCATCGAGTTCGAGAGCTTCTGAGGACGCGAAGGGAAGGTGTGGGGTGGACTTCGAGCTCGATGACGACCAGCGGGGCCTGCAGGAGGCTGCCGCGGAGATCCTGGCCAAGGAGTGCCCGCCGGCGCTGATCCGTGCGGTCACCGACGGCGAGGACGACGGCGGCGACCTCTGGCGCACCCTCACGAGCCTCGACTGGCCGGGGCTGGCCATCCCCGTCGACGACGGTGGCGTCGGCCTGTCAGCCATCGAGCTGGCCATCGTCCTCGAGCAGCTCGGCTACGTCGCCGACCCCACCTCGTTCCTGGCCACCACCACGCAGTTCGCCTCCGTCGTGACCGCCTGCGGCGATGCCGAGCAGCGCAGCCGGTTCCTCGGAGCGGTCGCCCAGGGCACCGTGGGCACGCTCGTGCTGGCCGGACCCGACGGCGTGTGGGACCCCGCGGCGCCCGCGGTGACGGCCCG
>DATCYI010000200.1:0-1626 GCA_036570385.1 Acidimicrobiales bacterium
ACGGAGCCCGGCGATCACCTGCCGGCGTCCTCACGAGGCGTGCTGGCGGTGGCGTCAGCTCTGTCCGTCTCGGCCCCGGGCGCCGTGGCCGAGCTCGACGCGAGCGGCGACGAGCTGTGGGCCCGGCTGAGCGCCGGCGGCGACGTTCGCTTCGGCGACACCCGCCAGCTCACGGCCAAGGTCCAGAGCCTCGTTACCATGCTCCAGCAGGTCGACCTCAGCTGCCTCGACGTCGTAGACGTGCGCCTGCCCGGCAGCCCGGTGTTGACCCGGGAGGACGCATGCTCGTAGCCTCTCAACCGTTCCAAGAGGTCTACCCTGACCTCCACCTCGACTCGACCTTCAGGGCCGGCCCCGGATGGGGACCCGGCCCTTCGCGCATCCCTAGTCACCTGACCGCTCCCGACGGCGTTTCCTCGCCCGGGCTCGCATGGAGACCCTCGTGGAGGTAACCAGACCAATGGTCGGCAACCCGCAGAACTACCTGGCGGTAATCAAGGTCGTCGGGATCGGCGGCGGCGGCGTCAACGCCGTCAACCGCATGATCGACGCAGGCTTGAAGGGCGTCGAGTTCATCGCCATCAACACCGACGCGCAGGCGCTGCTCATGAGCGACGCCGACGTGAAGCTCGACATCGGCCGCGAGCTCACCCGCGGCCTCGGCGCCGGATCCGACCCCGAGGTCGGTCGTCAGGCTGCCGAGGAGCACCGCGAGGAGATCGAGGAGGTGCTCAAGGGCGCCGACATGGTCTTCATCACCGCCGGCAAGGGCGGCGGCACCGGCACAGGCGGCGCTCCCGTCGTGGCCGAGATCGCCAAGGGCGCGGGCGCCCTCACCATCGGCGTCGTCACCCGACCCTTCGCCTTCGAAGGGCGCCGCCGCTCGGTCCAGGCCGAGCAGGGCATCCAGAAGCTCAAGGAGAAGGTCGACACCCTCATCGTCATCCCGAACGACCGGCTCATCACCGTGTCGAACGACAAGACGTCGATGCTCAACGCCTTCAAGATGGCCGACGAGGTGCTCCTCCAGGGCGTCCAGGGCATCACCGACCTCATCACCACGCCCGGCCTCATCAACACCGACTTCGCCGACGTGAAGATGATCATGAGCAACGCCGGCTCCGCCCTCATGGGCATCGGCTACGCCTCCGGCGAGGGCCGCGCTCTCAACGCGGCGCGCGGCGCGATCTCCAGCCCGCTGCTGGAGGCCTCGATCGAGGGTGCCCGCGGCATCCTGCTCACGATCGCCGGTGGCAGCGACCTCGGCCTCTACGAGGTCAACGAGGCCGCCGAGGTCATCCACGGCGTGGCCCACCCCGACGCCAACATCATCTTCGGCACGGTGATCGACGACGACATGGGCGATGAGGTGCGGGTCACGGTCATCGCCGCCGGCTTCGACCGCTGGGACGACAAGAAGGGCGAGGGCCGCAGCTCCGGCTCCTCGACCACGAGCGTCTTCGGCGACGACGACGGAGACGATGACCTCGACATCGAGGGCGACGACGACTTCGACGTCCCCTCGTTCCTGAAGTAGCACCCCTCGTGTCCCGGTCGTCGTGGACCGGGCGCTCCGACGGCGATCTCGGCGGCCCGCTGCACGGTCGCGCCGCGCCGCGCTCCGGC
>DATCYI010000201.1:0-3396 GCA_036570385.1 Acidimicrobiales bacterium
CCGACATGTCCTTCGGCGTCACCCTCCTGGCCCGCGCCGGCGAGCGCTACGCCACCTTCGTGGTGGAGAAGGACACGCCCGGCTTCACCATCGGGCCGAAGATGCGCGGCATCGGCTGGCGCGGGCTCGACACGCGCGAGCTCTGGTTCGACGACGTGTGGGTGCCCGACGAGCACCTCATCGGCGACCCCGACCTGGGCCTGTCGCAGTTCCTGCGGACGCTCGAGGTGGGGCGCATCTCGATCGCCGCGCTGTCGCTCAGCCTCACCCAGGCGGTGCTCGACCTCGCGCTCTCCTACGCCAAGGCGCGGGTGCAGTTCGGCCAGCCGATCTCCACGTTCCAGGCCGTCCAGTTCAAGCTCGCCGACATCGCCACCGAGCTCGAGGCGGCCCGCTGGCTCACGTACCGCGCTGCGTACCTGCGCGACACCGGCCAGCCCTTCCTCAAGGAGGCGGCCATGGCCAAGCTGAAGGCCAGCCGCCTCGCGGTGTCGGCCGCGTCGGAGGCGGTGCAGATCCACGGCGGCGTCGGCTACATGCTCGACTCGCCGGTCGCCCGCTTCTACTGCGACGCCAAGGTCCTCGAGATCGGCGAAGGCACCAACGAGATCCAGCACCTGGTCATAGCCCGCGCCCTCGGCTGCTAGCGCGCGGGGTGCCGGGCAGGTTCGGGGCACCTATTCCCACACCACGTGCACCCACGCCCCCAACCTCCGGGCGCGTCCTCCGCGTCGGATGGCGTCAGACACCGTTCGACGCGCTCCTTCGCTGGGGGTAGGTCAAGGGCGCGGCGAGGCGGGCGGGGTGCCGCGGTGGGCTCAACGCCTGGGTTGCTGTTGGGCTCTGTCTGGCCGAGATCTATTCAAGAAATCCCTTGGAATCATTGGACTTTTCGGTGCAAACAGGGGCGAACTGGTGTACGCTGGTCTCATGTTCGAGGAGCTGCGCGATGCGCTCGAGAGCCTGGAGGTTGCCCCCGGGGGCGACGCTCTGGTCGAGCTCCATCGACTGCACGGGATCCTTGACGCGAAGACCGCAGCGGCCGTTGCAGCGTTCGACTCCTCCGGGGAGTGGGCGAGCGACGGGTCGGTGTCGATGAGCGCCTGGATGCGGGTTCGGTTGCGCATGTCCCACGGCGACGCATCCCAGCTCCTCAAGACGTCGCGGCTCGCGCGATCGCTTCCTCTGACATCCCAGGCTTGGGAGCAGGGGCGGCTCTCGTCCGGGCAGATCCGGGTTGTCGTCGCGAACGTGAAGACGCGCCACGTCGATCTCTTCATCGGGGATGAAGGCCAGCTCGTCCCTGGGTTGTGTGAGGCGGACATCACCGAGACCGTCTCGGCTCTGCGGCGCTGGGCTGACATCGCTGACGCGATCGACGACGGGCCCGAACCACCGCCACCACCTCCGACCGAAGCACGGTTGTCGCGATCGTTGGACGGGCGGGGGCACCTCAGCGGGTCGTTCGACTCCGCCGAGACCGAGGTCATCGAACGAGCCCTCGACCTCGCCGGCTCGCCGGATGCTGACGGTGAGGTGCGGACCTTCGCGCAGAAGCAGGGGCAGGCCCTTGCTGATGTGTGCCGCTTCTTCCTCGATCACCAGTCGAACAAGCTCGGCAAGCGCCACCGTCCCCACCTCAACGTGGTCGTCGACCTGCCCGACCTGCTCAACGGTGGTCCCGGGCGGATGCTCAACGGATCATCCATCGATGCCGCGACGCTGCACGCCCTGGCCTGCGACGCGAACCTGCACCGGGTGATCACCGACGGAAAGTCATCGATCCTCGACTACGGGCGCTCCACCCGCACCATCCCCGCCGCCGTCTACACCTCCCTCGTGCTCCGCGATCAGCACTGCCGCTACCCCGGCTGCGACCGCAAGCCCGAGTGGTGCGACGGGCACCACATCTGGCACTGGGAGAACGGCGGGCCCACCAAGCTCTCCAACTTGGTGCTCCTGTGTTCCAAGCACCACCACCTCATCCACCGGCGCGGTTGGCACATCACCATGGACGACACCGGGGTCCTCGAGGTCACCGCACCCGACGGCACCACCCGACGAAGTCACCCACCCCAGCCCCGCCTCGCCGCCTGAGCGAGCGGGGCGCACGGACCAACCCACCAACCAACGATCCGAGCCCCACCCAGTGAGCGACCGCGGCCCCGCGGCCGCTCACTGACGCGCCTGAGCACGATGCAGCCTTCCCGATCGCTGGTGAGCTGGCCATGCAACAGTTCGAGGATGCCGCTTCGCCTTCCGGTCCTTCGAGAGGGCGACCTCGTCCGGTTGGTCTCGCCCGCCAGCTATCCGGAGCAGGAGTGGCTCGATGAGTCTGTCGAGGTCCTGCAGAGCTGGGCGCTGCGAGTCGATGTCGCGCCGCATGCGATGGACCGGTTCGGGTTCTGCGCCGGTCGGGACGAGGACCGGCTGGCCGACCTGAACGAGGCTTAGGACTCGAGCGGGTGGGTGGAGTCGTTGGATCGGCGAGCCGGGGGCGTTCCTGGCTAGGACGCACGACGAAGGCGCAGCCTTAGCTGCGGCGAGGAGGAGGACGACGCCAGGGACGTCATCCGGCCGGCGAGACAGCGGCGAGCGCCTATCCGCTCGAGTCCTTGCCGAGACCCGAGCGTACGGGCCATCGTCACCACGCGCGGGGGCGCCGGCGCCTACCGGATCGCCGACCTCCTCGACTTCGACGCGGTGCGCGCGGATCCGAAGCCGCTGGTCGGCTTCAGCGACATCACCCACCTGCAGCTGGCGCTCTGGCACCACTGCCGTGTGCCGTCGGTCCACGGAGCGCTGGCCGGGCCGACAGCGCAGGCCACGGTGCGGCACGCGCTGATGTCGACCGATCCTGCTGTGGTCCTGAGGCGACCGGGCGCGCTGACGGCGCAGATCTCGACGACTGGGACAGCTGCCGGGACCCTGATCGGTGGGAACCTGACAGCGGTGGCCACCTCCGTGGGCGTCCGGCTTCCGGACCTCAGCGGAGCGATCCTCTTCGTGGAGGATCTCAGGCACAAGGGGCTGGGGTTCGTCGATCGACTCCTGACCCAGCTGCTCATGTCGGGCAGCCTCGATGGTGTCGTCGGGATCGTCCTGGGCTCCTTCGAGGGCTTCCGGGACGTGGATGATCGCGGCTGGACGATCGTCGACGTCCTGTCTGAGCGCCTCGGTCGCGTCGGCGTACCGATCCTCGGCGGTGTCGACGCGGGGCACGACCTCGAGGGTGCTGATGGCGGACCTGATCAGACGGCGCTGCCCCTAGGCGTCCACGCGGAGCTCGATGCGGGCGCAGGCACCCTGACCCTCGAGCCTCTCTGCCACCGTTGAGCGACACGTCCCGGCAGAGCCGCCAGGTTCGGGGCACCTATGCCCACACCACGTGCACCC
>DATCYI010000202.1:0-15462 GCA_036570385.1 Acidimicrobiales bacterium
ACCTCGACGGTGAAGTCGACGTGGCCCGGCGTGTCGATGATGTTGATGGTGTGGCCGTCCCACTCGCAGGTGGTGGCGGCGGAGGTGATGGTGATGCCCCGCTCCTGCTCCTGCTCCATCCAGTCCATCGTGGCGCTGCCCTCGTGGACCTCGCTGATCTTGTAGGACCGGCCGGTGTAGTAGAGGATGCGCTCGGTCGTGGTGGTCTTGCCGGCGTCGATGTGCGCCATGATCCCGATGTTGCGGGTCCGGGCGATGGAGTTGCTGCGCTTCTCAGTCATGGAGGGCTCTCACAAGAAGACGACCGGGACCTGCGTGCAGGTGACCCGGTCGTGGGGCCGATGGCCCGCGTGGGATGGACAGATCAGGGGGAGGACGGGCACTACCAGCGGTAGTGCGCGAAGGCCTTGTTGGACTCGGCCATCTTGTGCATGTCTTCGCGCCGCTTCACCGAGGCGCCGATGCCGTTGCTGGCATCGAGCAGCTCGTTGGCCAGGCGCTCTGCCATCGTCTTCTCGCGTCGCTGACGGGAGTAGCCGACGACCCAGCGGATGGCCAGCGTGTTGGCCCGACGGGGCTTGACCTCGATCGGCACCTGGTAGGTGGCGCCACCGACTCGACGGCTCTTGACCTCGAGCTGGGGCTTGATGTTCTCGATCGCCCGCTTCAGCGTGGCGATGGGCTCGGCACCCGTCTTCTCCTCGATGGTCTCGAGGGCCGTGTAGACGATGCGCTCGGCGGTGGAGCGCTTGCCCCGGACGAGGACCTTGTTGACGATCTGCGTGACCAGCACCGATCGGTAGATCGGATCGGGCATCAGCTCACGGCGCGGTGCGGGACCCTTGCGCGGCATCCTAGGACTCCTTCTTGGCGCCGTAGCGGCTACGGGCCTGCTTGCGGTCCTTCACACCCGAGGTGTCGAGGGTGCCGCGGATGATCTTGTATCGCACACCCGGCAGGTCCTTCACACGACCGCCGCGCACGAGCACGATCGAGTGCTCCTGGAGGTTGTGGCCCTCACCGGGGATGTAGGCCGTGACCTCCTGGCCGCTCGACAGGCGCACGCGGGCGACCTTGCGGAGGGCGGAGTTCGGCTTCTTCGGGGTGTGGGTGAACACGCGCGTGCACACGCCGCGACGCTGAGGCGCGCCCTTGAGGGCGGGCGTCTTTGCCTTGGTCGGCTTGGACTGCCGGCCCTTGCGGACCAGCTGTTGGATGGTGGGCACGCAGACCTCTTGTGCGGGAGACGAACGGGGGAAACCGGGGGCGGCGCGAACCCAGGGGCGCGCGAGTGCCGGGGGTCAACTCTACGGGTCCACCACCGAGATCGGCAAACCGTGTAGTGGCGCCGATCGGAGGTGGTCCTGCACGCGATGGTGCCCGGACCGAAGCCCGGGCACCATCGGTACAGCAGTCAGCGCGGTGCGCCAGGCGTCAGCCAGCCTGCTCGCCGTCGGCGCCCGGCATGCCGAGGACCTGGGCGACCTCGGCACCGACCGAGGAGGCCTCGTGGCCCTGCGCGAGCCACTCGGCGATGTCCTGGTCGTCACCCTCGGACGACCAGTAGTCCATGGGCTGGTAGTCGGGGGCGCTGGTCTCGATGTCCTTGTAGCCGGACGAGCCGGTGCCGGCCGGGATCAGCTTGCCGATGATGATGTTCTCCTTCAGACCGAGGAGCCCATCGCTCTTGGACTCGATGGCCGCCTCGGTGAGCACTCGCGTGGTCTCCTGGAAGGAGGCCGCAGAGAGCCAAGAGTCGGTGGCCAGCGAGGCCTTCGTGATGCCCATCATCTCGGGACGGCCCTCCGCCGGCACCTTGCCCTCCTGCACGAGCAGTCGGTTGGTGTCGGCGTAGACCTTCTGATCGACTCGCTCGCCGGGGAGGAAGGGGCTCTCGCCCGGCTCCTGCACGCCGACCCGCTTCGTCATCTGGCGCACGATCAGCTCGATGTGCTTGTCGTGGATCGAGACGCCCTGGTCGCGGTACACCTTCTGGACCTCTTGCACGAGGTACGCCTGGGTCTCACGGACGCCCTTGATCTCGAGGAGCTCCTTGGGATCACGGGGACCGTCGACGATCGGATCACCGGCGGTGATCTCCTGGCCGTCGGTGACCTCGAGCCGCGACAGGCCGGGGACGGTGTAGCTGTCCTCGGAGCCGTCGTCGCCCACGATGGTGATGACCCGGCCCTTGCCCTCGTCGTCGGCGAGGCGGACCACGCCGGAGGTGCGGGCCAAGGTGGCCTTGCCCTTCGGGCTGCGGGCCTCGAAGAGCTCCACGACGCGGGGCAGACCGCCGGCGATGTCGGTGCCGGCGATGCCACCGGTGTGGAACGTACGCATCGTGAGCTGGGTACCGGGCTCGCCGATCGACTGGGCGGCGATGACGCCCACCGCCTCGCCCATCTCGATGAGCTTGCCGGTGGCCAGCGAGCGGCCGTAGCAGGCCGCGCACACGCCGAGGTCGGACTGGCAGGTGAGCACGGAGCGCACCCGGATGCGATCGACATCTGGGTCCTTCTCGAGGGCGAGGAGGTCGTCCTCGCTGATCCGCTCGCCGGCCTTCAAGGTGGCGCCGGCGTAGCCCTCGACCGGGTTCTGCTTGGAGAGCTTCACGTCGACGGCCAGGGTGCGGCCGAAGATGCGGGTCTCCAGGTAGCTGCGCTTGCCCGCCTGATCGGGGACGATGTCCTCGATCCACAGGCCGCGGACGGGATCGCCCTCGCGCTGGCAGTCGAGCTCGCGGATGATCAGCTCCTGTGCGACGTCGACGAGGCGCCGGGTGAGGTAGCCGGAGTCGGCGGTGCGAAGAGCCGTGTCGACGAGGCCCTTGCGAGCGCCCGGCGTGGCGATGAAGTACTCGAGCATCGAGAGCCCCTCGCGGAAGTTGCTCTTGATGGGACGAGGGATCATGTCGCCACGGGGGTTGGCCACCAGGCCGCGCATGCCCGCGATCTGGCGGACCTGCATCATGTTCCCTCGGGCACCGGAGCCGACCATCATGTCGATGGGGTTGAACTGCTTGGAGGAGAGAGCCGCCTCCATCGCCTCCCGCACGCGGTCGGTGGCGTTGGTCCAGATCTCCACCTCCTTCTGGCGCCGCTCGCCGTCGGTGATGATGCCCTTGCGGAACTGCTGCTCGACCTTGTCGGCTTCCTGCTCGTGCTGGTCGAGGATGGCCCGCTTCTCCGGCGGCGTCGTGACGTCGTCGATGGAGATGGTGAGGCCGGACCGAGCGGCGTAGCTGAAGCAGAGGTCCTTGATGGCGTCGAGGCTCGCGGCCACGACTGCCTTCGGGAACTCGTTGGCCAGACGGTCGACGATCTCGCCCATCTGCTTCTTCTTCACCGTCTCGGTGATGTAGCCGAAGCCGGGCGGGAGGCACTCGTCGAAGAGGAAGCGCCCCATGGTGCCCTCGCGGCGGGTGGCCTCGGTGCCGTCGGTGGTGTCACGCAGGCTGATGCGAGCGTGCAGGGTGATGTCGCCGTTCTCGTAGGCCTGGAGGGCCTCGGCGACCGAGCCGAACGCACGGCCCTCGCCCTTGTCGCCCTCCACTGCCTCGGTGAGGTAGTAGGCGCCGATGATCATGTCCTGCGTCGGGGTGACGAGCGGACGCCCGTGAGCCGGCGAGAGGATGTTGTTGGCGCTGAGCATCAGGACCCGCGACTCGGCCTGGGCCTCGGCGGACAGCGGCAGGTGCACAGCCATCTGGTCACCGTCGAAGTCGGCGTTGAACGCCGTGCAGACGAGGGGGTGGATCTGGATGGCCTTGCCCTCCACCAGCACCGGCTCGAAGGCCTGGATGCCGAGGCGGTGCAGCGTGGGTGCCCGGTTGAGGAGCACCGGGTGCTCCTTGATGACGTCCTCGAGGACGTCCCAGACCTGCGGGCGGCGGCGCTCGACCATGCGCTTGGCCGACTTGATGTTCTGGGCCAGCTCGCGATCGACCAGCGCCTTCATCACGAAGGGCTTGAAGAGCTCGAGCGCCATCAGCTTGGGCAGGCCGCACTGGTGGAGCTTGAGGGTGGGGCCGACCACGATGACCGAGCGGCCGGAGTAGTCGACGCGCTTGCCGAGCAGGTTCTGGCGGAACCGGCCCTGCTTGCCCTTGAGCATGTCCGAGAGCGACTTCAGCGGGCGGTTGCCCGGGCCCGTGACGGGCCGGCCACGGCGGCCGTTGTCGAACAGAGCGTCGACGGCCTCCTGCAGCATGCGCTTCTCGTTGTTGACGATGATCTCCGGCGCGCCGAGGTCGAGCAGCCGCTTGAGGCGGTTGTTCCGGTTGATCACCCGGCGGTAGAGGTCGTTGAGGTCGGACGTGGCGAAGCGGCCGCCGTCGAGCTGCACCATCGGGCGCAGCTCCGGCGGGATCACCGGCACGACGTCGAGGATCATGGCGCCCGGGTCGTTGACCCGCTTGCCGGCGTCGTTGCGCTTGTTGAACGCGGTGACGATCTTGAGGCGCTTGATCGCCTTCTGCTTCCGCTGCGCGGAGAGCGGGCGCTGCCCCTCCTCGGGATCGATCGCAGCCTTGAGCTTCTCTTCCTCGATGTCGAGGTCGAGGCGGTTGATGAGCGACTTGAGCGCGTCGGCGCCCATGCCACCTTCGAAGTACTCGCCGTAGCGGTCCTTCAGCTCACGCCAGAGCATCTCGTCTTCGAGGATCTTGCGCGGGAACAGGTCGAGGAACTCGTCCCAGACGCGGCCGAGCATGTCGAGCTCGGCCTCGTAGGTCTCGCGGGTGAGGACGATGTCCTTCTCGGCCGCCTTCTGACGGGCCTTGATGTCAGCGTCCTTGGCGCCCTCCTTCTCGAGGGCCTCGACCTCGGCCTCGAGCTCGGTGAAGCGATCGTTGATGCGCTGGTCGCGCTCCTTCTCGATTGCCTCGCGCTCGGCGAGCATCTCCTTCTCGAGGTTCGGGCGGTCCTCGTCGCGGCGCTCCTCGTCGACCCAGGTCACGAGGTTGGCGGCGAAGTAGATGACCTTCTCGAGCTGCTTGGCCTTCAGCTCCTCACGGGGCTCGGTGCCCATGAGCAGGTAGGCGAGCCACGAACGGGTGCCGCGGAGGTACCAGATGTGCACGACCGGGGCAGCCAGCTCGATGTGGCCCATGCGCTCGCGCCGGACCTTCGAGCGGGTGACCTCGACGCCGCAGCGCTCGCAGATGATGCCCTTGAAGCGCACCCGCTTGTACTTTCCGCAGTAGCACTCCCAGTCCTTGGTCGGACCGAAGATCTTCTCGCAGAAGAGCCCGTCCTTCTCCGGCTTGAGCGTGCGGTAGTTGATGGTCTCCGGCTTCTTGACCTCGCCGTTGGACCACGTGCGGATCGAGTCGGCCGTGGCCAGACCGATCCGGAGCTGGGAGAAGTTGTTGACGTCAAGCATTAGCGCGCTCCTTCACGACGGCGCTCGTCTTCTTCATCGCTGCCTCGCTCCGGGCGGGAGAGGTCGATGCCCAGCTCCTCGGCGGTGCGGAAGATGTCTTCGTCGAGCTCTCGCATCTCGATCTCCTCACCGGTCTGGGCGAGGACCTCGACGTTGAGGCACAGGGCCTGCATCTCCTTGATGAGGACCTTGAAGCTCTCGGGGATGCCGGGCTCGGGGATGTTCTCGCCCTTCACGATCGCCTCGTAGACCTTCACGCGGCCGAGGACGTCGTCGGACTTGATCGTGAGCAGCTCCTGCAGGCAGTAGGCGGCGCCGTAGGCCTCGAGGGCCCACACCTCCATCTCGCCGAAGCGCTGGCCGCCGAACTGGGCCTTACCGCCGAGGGGCTGCTGGGTGATCATCGAGTACGGGCCGGTGGACCGGGCGTGGATCTTGTCGTCGACGAGGTGGGCGAGCTTCAGGATGTAGACGTAGCCGACGGTGATCGGGTTGTCGTAGGGCTCGCCGGTGCGACCGTTGTAGAGGGTGGTCTTGCCATCGGTCTGGATCATCCGGGTGCCGTCGACCGCCTCCGGGTGGAGGTGCTCGAACATCTTCTGGATGGTCGGGTGCTTGCCGGCCTGCTCCTCCTCGTCCCAGTGGGCGCCGTCGAAGACGGGCGTGGCGATGAGGGTGGAGGGTCGGGTGGACGGCCGGGTCTTCGACTCGGTGCCTCGGATCGGCGTCTCGCCGACGTCGATCTTGCCGTCGCCGGTGATGTCCCAGCCCCACCGTGCGGCGTAGCCGAGGTGGGCCTCGAGGACCTGGCCCACGTTCATGCGGGACGGGACGCCGAGGGGGTTGAGGATGATGTCGACGGGGGTGCCGTCGGCCATGAAGGGCAGGTCCTCGATCGGGAGGATCTTGGAGATGACGCCCTTGTTGCCGTGGCGGCCGGCCAGCTTGTCGCCCACGCTGATCTTGCGCTTCTGGCCCACGTAGACGCGGACAAGCTGGTTCACGCCGGGCGGCAGCTCATGGCCGTCCTCCCGGGTGAAGACCTTCACGTCGATGACCTTGCCGACCTCGCCGTGGGGCACCTTGAGGCTGGTGTCGCGAACCTCACGGGCCTTCTCACCGAAGATGGCGCGCAGCAGGCGCTCCTCGGGGGTGAGCTCGGTCT
The DNA here is from genome assembly GCA_036570385.1 of Acidimicrobiales bacterium. Classification (GTDB taxonomy): domain Bacteria; phylum Actinomycetota; class Acidimicrobiia; order Acidimicrobiales; family VFJN01; genus VFJN01. The sequence goes on from DATCYI010000202.1 coordinate 6,551, forward strand.
CGCCCTTCGGCGTGACCTTGCCGACGAGCACGTCGCCGGGCTCGACCTCGGCGCCCACCCGGATGATCCCTCGCTCGTCGAGGTCCTTCAGGATGTCCTCGGAGAGGTTGGGGATGTCGCGGGTGATCTCCTCGGGCCCGAGCTTCGTGTCACGGGCATCGATCTCGTGCTCCTTGATGTGGATCGACGTGAGCACGTCGTCCTTCACCAGGCGCTCGGAGAGGATGATGGCGTCCTCGAAGTTGTAGCCCTCCCACGGCATGAAGGCCACGAGAAGGTTCTTGCCGAGGGCCAGCTCGCCGTTGTCGGTCGAGGGACCGTCAGCGAGGATCGCACCCTTCTTGAAGGTGTCGCCCTCGACGACGCGGGGCTTCTGGTTGATGCACGTGTCCTGGTTCGATCGCTCGAACTTCAGGAGCTTGAAGACCTTCTTGCCCTTGGTCTTGTACTCCACGGTGATCAGGTCGCCCGAGCACTCGGTGACGATGCCGTCGTCCTCGGCGATGATCATGTCGGCCGCGTCGCGAGCCGCGCGGGACTCGACGCCGGTGCCGATGTAGGGGGCCTCCGCTCGCACGAGCGGGACCGCCTGCTTCTGCATGTTGGCGCCCATGAGGGCGCGGTTGGCGTCGTCGTGCTCGAGGAACGGGATGAGCGCCGTGCCGACCGACACGATCTGCTTCGGGGACACGTCCATGAGCTGCACCTCGGCCGGCGGCACCGCGGAGATCTCCGTGGTGGCGGCGAAGTAGGTGTCGCGCTCGAGCTGGAGGCGCAGGTTCTCGAGGGTGGTCGCCTGGGGCGAGCGCCGCACGAGGATGCGGTCGTTCTTGAAGCGGTGGTCAGCCGTCAGAGGCTCGTTGGCCTGGGCGACGACGTAGTCCTCTTCCTCATCGGCGGTGAGCCAGATGATGTCGTCGGTGACGTGGCCGTCGCGGACGTGGCGGTACGGCGACTCGATGAAGCCGAACGCGTTGACCCGGGCGTAGGTGGAGAGGCCACCGATGAGGCCGATGTTCGGACCCTCAGGGGTCTCGATCGGGCACATGCGGCCGTAGTGGGAGAAGTGGACGTCGCGGACCTCGAAGCCGGCCCGCTCACGGGACAGGCCACCGGGGCCGAGCGCCGAGAGGCGACGGCGGTGGGTGAGGCCCGACAGCGGGTTCACCTGGTCCATGAACTGGGAGAGCTGGCTGGTGCCGAAGAACTCCTTGATGGCGGCGACCACGGGACGGATGTTGATGAGCGTCTGGGGCGTGATCGCCTCGACGTCCTGGGTGGTCATGCGCTCGCGCACCACCCGCTCCATCCGGGACAGGCCGATGCGGACCTGGTTCTGGATCAGCTCGCCGACGGAGCGGATGCGCCGGTTGGCGAAGTGGTCCTGGTCGTCGAGGCGGTAGCCGGGCTGCGCGTCGACGAGGTGGAGCAGGTACGAGCACGCCGCGAGGACCTCGCAGCGCGACAGCACCGGCTGGCCCTCTTCGGGGCGGTCGAGGAACGGGAGCCCGTCCTCGTCGGCGCCGTTGAGCATCGGGAACAGCTCGCCGAGGCGCTCGATCTCGTTGCGCAGCTTCTTGTCGAGCTTGTAGCGACCGACGCGGCTGAGGTCGTAGCGACGGTTCTGGAAGAACGCGTTGTCGAAGTAGGCGCGGGCCGACTCGACCGACGGCGGCTCACCGGGGCGGGCGCGCTTGTAGATCTCGACGAGCGCCTCCTCGCGGGTGGGCGCCAGCTCGCGGTCCTTCTCCCACTGGCCCTCGAGGAAGTCGAAGTGCCGGACGAAGGCATCCATGAAGCCGGGGCAGCGGTCTTCGCCGTAGCCCAGCGCGCGGATCAGAAGGAAGATCGACAGGCGGCGCTTGCGGGCGACGCGGGTGCCGGCGGTGACGTCCTTGCCGGGCTTCTGCTCGACGTCGAACTCGATCCACTCGCCGCGGTAGGGGTGGACGGTGCCCTTCACCAGCTGGTGCTTGGTGAGGTTACGCAGGCGGTAGCGCTCACCGGGCTCGAAGATGACGCCGGGCGACCGCACGAGCTGCGACACGACGACGCGCTCGGTGCCGTTGATCACGAAGGTGCCCTTGTCGGTCATCATCGGGAAGTCCCCCATGAAGACCGTCTGCTCCTTGATCTCGCCGGTGGCCGCGTTGATGAAGCGGGCCCGCACGAAGATCGGAGCGGAGAAGGTCATGTCCTTCTCCTTGCACTCCTCGACGGAGAACTTCGGCGGCGGCCGGAGGTCTTCGTCGTCAGGATCGAACTCGAGCTCCAGCTGGAGGGTCTCGGTGAAGTCCTTGATGGGGCTGATGTCCCGGAAGGTCTCCTTGAGCCCCTCCTTCAAGAACCACTCGAAGCTGTCGCGCTGGACCGAGATCAGATCGGGCAGCGTGAGCGCTTCGTCGATGTTCGCGAACGAGTAACGATCACGGATGGGCGTGCGAGTGGGCAACGCGACTCCTAAGAGGCTGAACGACGAGCCGAGCCGTGGACGGGCGCGCTGCATCGCCGCGAAGGGACGACGAAGCAAGGGGGCAGACGCACGGCAACGCTCGATCCTACAAAGGAGAGCGACCTGAGGCAACCCGGTGCACGGCAGTGCAACGGGGGCTCAGCCCCGAATTGGGAGGCACCGTACGACAGCAGCGCGCCGCGGTCAAGGATATTCTCACTGCGGTAGACGATCTTGCCGTTAGGATCTACCGCGACATGGCATAGGAGGTAGATGGCATGACACCGAAGAAGACCGCCTTGATGATCGACCCGGACCTCGTCCAGGGTGCCCGCGAGATCCTGGGTACGAGCACCACCACGGAGACGGTCCGGGAGGCACTCCTCGAGGTGATGCGGATGCAGGCTCGCGTGCGATCTCTGGAGCGGCTCCGCCAGCGAGGGGCGGACCTGCTGGATCCCGAGGTCATGGGCGAGGCATGGTCAAAGGGGGCCCGTCGGCTCGGTGCCTGGGGCGAGGGCTGTGGCGACGCACCTGGCTGACACCAGCGCCCTCGCCCGGCTGCACGACCCATCCGTGCACGCTGCCCTGGGCCCGATGCTGACAGCGGGCCGCGTCGCAACGTGCACCATGGTCGACCTCGAGGTGCTGCGAAGCGCGCGCAGCGGGGAGGAGCACGCCGCCATGTGGTTCGACCGTCTGCTGAACCCACGTGTGCCCTGCGACGATCCCGTCCACGAACGTGCCGTAGTGGTTCAAGGGCTCCTCGCCGAAGGCGGGCAGCACCGCGCGGTTCCCCCCACCGACCTGGTGATAGCGGCAGCGGCCGAGCTCGCTGGTCTCGTGGTGCTCCACTACGACCACGACTTCGATCTGATCGCCGAGGTCACCGGGCAGCCCGCCGAGTGGGTCGTGCCCGCCGGCACCGTCCCCTAGCGCGACGGAGCCCGGCCTCTCGGCCGGGCTCCTGCTCGCATCGATTGTGAGCGGTGGCCCTCGGGGGGCCGACGGGGGGTGTCCCCCCGTCTGGTCTTACTTGAGCTCCACCGAGCCGCCGGCCTCTTCGAGGGAGGCCTTGGCCTTCTCGGCGTCTTCCTTCGACACCTTCTCCAGGACGGGGCTGGGGGCACCGTCGACGAGGTCCTTGGCCTCCTTGAGGCCGAGGTTCGTCAGCGCGCGCACCTCCTTGATGACCTGGATCTTCTTGTCGCCGGCAGCGGTGAGGATGACGTCGAACTCGTCCTGCTCCTCAGCGGCCTCGGCGGCACCGCCGCCACCCGCGGGGGCAGCAGCAGCGACGGCGACCGGAGCAGCGGCGGTGACGCCGAACTTCTCCTCGAAGTCCTTGAGCAGCTCAGAGAGCTCGAGGACGGTCATGTTGGCGATGGACTCGAGAATGTCTTCCTTGGTGGGCATGGTGCTCACTCCTCCGTGGTGGTGTCGGCCGCGGGCTCCTCGGTGGGAGCCTCCTCGGCGGCCGGCGCGTCGTCGTTCGTGGTGTCGGCCTCGGCAGCGGGCTCCTCGCTGGGAGCCTCCTCCGCGGGTGCCTCGGTGTCGGCCGGCGCCGGAGCGGCGGCCTCGGGTGCGTCAGCAGGCTCTTCCGCTGCCGTGTCAGCGGCAGCTTCAGACTCTTCGGCCGGGGAATCCGGCACTCCGCCCTGCTGGTCGATGAGGGCCGAGAGCCCATATGCGAAGTTGCGGGGCAGCGCCTCGAGCAGACCGGCGAACTGCACCATGGGTGCAGCCAGCGCGCCGGCGAGCTTGGCGAGCAGCACATCGCGCGGCTCCACGTCGGCCAGGGCCTTCGCCTCGTCGGCGCTGAGGGGCTTCGTGCCCAGCACGCCGCCCTTCACGATGAGGCTCGGGTTGGTCTTGGCGAAGTCGCGCAGGGCCTTGGCCACGTCGACCGCATCGCCGGGCGTCCCATCGGGGCGCTCGGTGATGAAGGCGATCGCGGTGGGGCCGGTGAGCAGCTCCTCCAGCTCGAGACCGAGGTCCCGGGCCGCGAAGCGGACGAGCGTGTTCTTGTACACCTTGTACTCGCCGCCGGCGGCCCGCAGAGCCTGACGCAGCGCGCCGATCGCGGCGACGTCGAGCCCGCGGTACTCGGTCAGCAAGGCCGCGCTGCTGGCGTCGAAGCGCTCTCGCACCTCGTCGACGACGGCCACCTTCTCAGTTCTCGGGTTATCCATCGACACCTCCTCTCGTTGCTCGTGGCTCGCGCCAGGCGCGGGCACGACGAGTGAGTCCTCGAGGTGTCCGCCTCGTCAGGCGGGACCCGGGGGTCCCTTTGAGCTCCTTGCGGAGCACCGGATGTCTTCGGCGAGCGTTCTTGTATGGGTGTAGCGGGGAGCCAGCCTACGGCTCGCTCCCCTACGGCACCAACCAGCTCAGGTGTCTTCGACGACCTTGAGGCGGTTGGTGTCGATCCGGACGCTCGGGCCCATGGTGGGCGAGAGCGAGATCTTGCGGATGTAGCGGCCCTTGGCCGAGGCGGGCTTGGCCCGCTGGATCTCGTCGAGGACGGCACGGAAGTTGGCCTGCAGGGCCGGCAGATCGAAGCTGACCTTGCCGATCGGCACGTGCACGTTGCCGTAGCGGTCGGTGCGGTACTCGACCTTGCCGCCCTTGAACTCCTCGACGGCCTTGCCGACGTCCATGGTGACCGTGCCGGTCTTGGGGTTGGGCATCAGGCCACGAGGGCCGAGCACCCGGCCGAGCTTGCCCACGAGCGGCATGAGGTCGGGGGTGGAGATGGCGACGTCGAAGTCGAGCATGCCGCCCTCGACCTCGGCGGCGAGCTCCTCGCCACCGACGTGGTCGGCACCGGCGGCACGCGCCTCTGCGGCGGCATCGCCGTTGGCGAACACGGCGACCCGGACGTCCTTGCCCGAGCCCGACGGCAGGGCGACGGTGCCGCGCACGATCTGATCGGCCTTGCGGGGGTCGACCCCGAGGCGGATCGCCAGCTCGATCGATTCGTCGAAGCTGGCGGTGCCGAGGCCCTTCACCAGCTCGACGGCCTCGGTCGGCGTGAACAGCTGCTCACGGTCGTAGCGCTTCGTCGCGTCTGTGTACTTCTTGCCCTTCGCCATGATGGCTCCCTCGCTGTTACGTCGGCCGGGCGAGGTGCTCCCGGTCCAGACAGTTGGATGTGACTTGCTACTTGACCTGGATGCCCATGCTGCGGGCAGTGCCGGCGACCTGGAGCTTGGCGGCGTCGAGGTCGTTGGCGTTCAGGTCGGGCATCTTGATCTGGGCGATCTCCTCGACCTGGGCGGCGGTGATCGAACCGGCCACGGCGCGGCCGGGCTCGTTGGCGCCCTTCTCGAGGCCGGCGGCCTGCCGGATGAGGACCGGCGTGGGCGGCGTCTTGAGGACGAAGGTGAACGACCGGTCCTCGAAGACCGTGATCTCCACGGGCACGATCGTGCCGCGCTGGGCTTCGGTGGCGGCGTTGTAGGCCTTGCAGAAGTCCATGATCGCCACGCCGTGGGGGCCGAGGGCGGTGCCCACGGGCGGGGCAGGCGTGGCCTGACCGGCGGGGATCTGGATCTTGACGAGGGCCAGGACCTTCTTCTTGGCCATGGGGCCAGCTCCTACTTCAGAGAAACGAGGGGACGCGCCGATGACGGCGGCGAGCAAGTCTGCTCGCGTTGAGGGGTGCCGCGCCAATGGCGCAGCGATTGCTAGAGCTTGGCGACCTTGGAGAACTCGAGCTCGACGGGCGTCTCACGCCCGAAGATGTTGACGAGGACCTTGAGCTTGAGCTGGTCCTCGTTGATCTCGATGATCTCGCCGGAGAAGTCGGCGAAGGGGCCTTCCTTGACCCGGACGGTCTCGCCCATCTCGTACTCGAGGCGGGGCTTGGCCCGGGCGGCGACCTCTTCGGGGCCCTCTGTGGACACGGAGAGGAACGCCTCCACGTCGCGCCGGGGCAGCGGCGACGGCTTGGCTCCCTGGCCCACGAAGCCCGTGACGCCAGGCGTGTTGCGGATGACGTACCAGCTGTCGTCGTCGAGCTCGCAGCGCACCAGCAGGTAGCCCGGGAACATCTTCTTCTGGACGACGACCTTCTTGCCGCCCTTGAAGTCGACGACGTCTTCCATCGGGATGACGACCTCGTGGATCCGCTCCTCCATGTTCATGGAAGACGTGCGGGCCTCGAGGTTCTGCTTGACCTTCTTCTCGTAGCCCGACTGCGTGTGCACGACGTACCAGCGCCCGGGACGGTCGAAGGGCGACTCGACCGGCGGGGCGGCGGCCTCCTCGATCATGTCCTCCGCGTCTTGGACCGGCTCGGACGCAGCGGTTTCAGCCGTGGGGTCAGCTTCGGACGCAGCGGCTTCGGTTGGCTCGGTCGGGTCAGTCATGTAGGCGCTCATCGTTCGAAGAGGTTCAGGACGATCTCGCCGAAGCCGTAGTCGAGCCCGCCGATGTAGGCGGTGAGCAGGATCAGCGCGACGAGCACGATGATCGACGAGTTGATGACCTCGGCCCGGGTCGGCCAGGCCACCTTGCGCATCTCACCCTTCACCTCGCGCACGAACTGCGCGGGCGTGGTGCGCTCCTCCTTGGGCTTGGGCCGAGCGGCCGGCGGCGCCTGGCGCTTGCGGGCGACGGGCTCGCCGTCGGCACCCACCTGCCCCTGGCGCTGGAGCATGCGCTTCTGCTGTCGGTTCATGGCCATGGGCGTGGAGGTTCCTGAGTACTGGAGGTGAGAGGAGCAGGGCAGGAGGGACTCGAACCCCCAACCTGCGGTTTTGGAGACCGCTGCTCTGCCAGTTGAGCTACTGCCCTAGAAGGGTTGGCGTAGAGATCATCGTTGTTCGGCCGCAGGCCCAGACTGCGCAGTGCTGCCTGGGTCGCCTCGCCTGACGGCTCGGCTCCGCGGGGGTTCCAGGGGAGCCAGCGTAGGCGCGCCCACGACGGATCCGCCAGGCGGCTCCGCGTCAGCTGGCGGTCTTGAGGCGCCGCACCCGGCTCGCGAAGACGATCGCGCCGGCCGCCCCGGCGGCCGTGGCTGCAGCCAGACCACCCAGGTAGGCGGCCCTGTGACCGGAGATCATCGAGCGGATGGCGCGACGCTCGCCCGACTCCTCGATGTTGGCCAGAAGCTCGGCGAGGAAGCCGGGAGCGGGCTCCAGCACGTCGGTGCGCAGGGCCCGCATGGCGCGCAGCACCTTGCGGTACTGCACCAGCTCGGCCTGGCAGCGCAGGCACCGCTCCACGTGACGGCGCTCGTGGCGGCCCAGCAGGGCCGAGCCGTCGGCGGCGGCGGACAGGTCGTCGGTGAGGTCCTCACACCGCATCAGCGGCCTCCTGCTCACGGCGGGGGAACAGATCGTCCCGCAGCTTCTTGCGCGCCCTGTGCAGGCGCACCTTGGCGGCCGTCTCGGAGATCCCGAGCTCGGCGGCGATGGCTTCGTGGGGCAGGTCGTAGATGTCCCGCAGGACGACCACCTGCCTCAGCTTGTCGGGGAGGGCCTCCAGCGCCACCGTGAGGCGCTCTCGCAGCGCGCCGGCGTCGGCCTGGAGCTGCGGATCGACCGCGGGGCGCTCGTCGACGACTGGATCGCTGTCGTGGAGCTCCTCATGGCGGTGCTTCGTGCGCTTGCCCATGTGGGTCGCGGCGCAGTTCGCCGTTATCCGGTACATCCACGTGGAGAACTGCGCGTCGCCGCGGAAGCGCTTCAGACCTCGAAAGGCTCGGAAGTAGGCCTCCTGCACCACGTCGCGTGCGTCCTCCTCGTTACCCGTGAGCCGAAGCGCGAGCGTGTAGGTCTCGGCGTGGGTGGCTCGCACCAGATCGTCGAACGCCTCCCGGTCACCGTCGCGGGCGGCAATGACCAGCTCGGCCACGTCCTGTGGCATCAGCCCTCCGACCCCTCTCGCGGTGGAGCGGTTACGTGACCGCTCCGGGACGATGCTGCGCTCCGGAGCCCGGGCGCGCAAGAGCCCCGGGTCGCTCGTGGCGGCCCGGGGCTCTGGACGAAGAGGGGCTACCGGGTCTCCTTGTGCACCGTGTGCACGCGGTCCCAGCGGCAGTACTTCTTCATCTCGATGCGCTCGCGGTCGTTCACCTTGTTCTTGGTGGTGATGTAGTTGCGGCGCTTGCACGTCGTGCACTCGAGGGTGACGGCGATGCGCTTCTCTCCGGCCTTGGCCATGGTTCCTGCTCTCGTCTACTTGATGATCTTGGTGACGCGGCCGGCGCCCACGGTACGACCACCCTCACGGATCGCGAACCGAAGACCCTCATCCATCGCGATCGGATGGATCAGATCCACCTTCATCACCGTGTTGTCACCCGGCATGCACATCTCAGTGCCCTCCGGCAGCTCAACATGCCCAGTGATGTCAGTCGTCCGGAAGAAGAACTGCGGCCGATAGTTGCTGAAGAACGGCTTGTGACGCCCAACCTCAGCCTGAGTCAACACATACACCGGACCCTCGAACT